>JAICPK010000082.1 GCA_025929855.1 Nitrososphaera sp. | reverse complement strand
CCTTTTTGTCAAGCGTAAAATCAGGCTCTAGAGGAACTTGATATATCTTTATACCATGAAGCTTGCACCGGTTAATAAAATACGAAAATGTGGGAGAAAACACTGTAGCATGTCTACCTCCAAGCGTTGACAGCAACAGCTCGATTATCTGGTCAGATCCGCTGCCAAGAGCTATACACTCTACGCTGACGCCGGCGTACTTGGCAAGCCGAGCATATAGCTCATCTATCTGTCCAAGAGGGTATTCTCTGAGATCTACTTGCTTTGCAGCTTCAACTGCTACGCCTGCGACAAAATCCCTATCAAGTGCAAAATTTTCATTTGAGTCTAGCTTAATTGCGCCTTCTACTCTTTCGGGTTTCGTATAATAGTCGAGCCAAGCAATACGCTTGATGTTATTATTGAGCCAGCTATTCTTTTTTTTCATTCATCCTCACCTTCACCGCTTCATAGTGATTCAAGAGTCCCTCTGCAGATGTAATTTCCTTAAGGGATCTATCCACCTTTGCCAATCCTGACTTGTTTACTTTCACCTTGTTTACTATTTTGACAAAGTCAAGCACTGACAGTGATGCGCGGGACTTGCCAAATCCAAGGGTAGGAAGCACGTGATTCGAACCTAGGCTGTAGTCGCTTGCGGATGATGGAGCATACTGTCCAATCAGCACAAGTCCAGCCGAATCAATCTTCCTAGCAACAGCGTCAGCATATTTACACATTATTTCTAAATGCTCTGGCGCAAACTCATTTACAAATTCAATACAAGAGCTTTCATTCCTACAAATGACTATAAAGCCATTGTTTTCTAGGCTCTTTTTTACAATATCTGACCGTGTAATTTTTCTAACTATAGACTCTACTCGCTTCTGCACTTCTGATGCTAGCTTGTCAGATGTAGTAACAAGGCCACAAATAGTGTCAGTGCTGTGCTCAGCCTGTGAGATCAGATCTACAGCAATAAGATGAGGGTCAGCACTTGCATCGGCATATATCAGCAACTCTGTTGGGCCGGCTACCATGTCTGTTGACACTTTGGCAGAAGCGACTAGCTTTGCAGCAGTAACAAACATGCCGCCAGGACCCACTATCTTACTGACTGGCCTAATCGATTGTGTACCATAGGTAAGTGCAGCTATTCCCTGCGCACCGCCTATTTTGTAGAATTCGTCGACTCTGCAAATGTCTGCAGCTACCAATGTTAATGGGTCAATGGTGCCGTCCCTTCTTGGAGGAGATAGTGCCACGATCCTTTTCACGCTAGCGACCTTAGCAGGTACAGCGCACATAACGACTGTGCTTGGATATCGGGCCCCACCGCCTGGAATATAGCACCCAACGCTTGTAACTGGCTTGACCATGCGATCTATCCTAACACCATCAGATGATGACACCACCATCCCTTTTAGCCGCTTAAGGATTGCCAGCTCGCACTTGACAAGCCTCTGTTTCATCAATTTGACTGCCATAATCTCATCCTTTGTGACCTGTGCATATGCTTGGTTTATCTCTTGTTCGCTAACTCGTAGCGAATCAAGACGTACGCCGTCAAACTTTGATGTGTAATTGAGAACTGCAGGATCGCCGTGCTCTGCGACGTCTCTCATTATTGCCTTTGCGTAATCCAAGAGTGAGTCTTGGATTATAGTTGCCTTGCGAAGCTGTGCAGCTTCACTAGCTGGGTCGGTGACGTAGATTATATTCATCAGGAATATCCGTCCAAGTTTATTTCGTCGAGTGGCAGTATTTGCCTTGGTTCTAATACAACTAGGCCCTGTGCCAACTTTCTCAATTTCGGCACTATCAGGATAAACTCATTCTTATCGATGACGGTGTTGACGCCGTACCAACCTTCCTCAGAAAGCGGACTGACAGTGGGTCTTTTGAGTGCAGGCAGTTCCTTTAACAGTCTTTCCAAGTTCTCCTTTCGGACATTGACAAATATGTGAAGCTTTTTCCGCCCCTCTACTACACCCCTGAGGAGTGCCATCATGTCAGCTATTTTTTCGCGCTTGGCCGGATCCTTAAGGGACTTTCTATTTGCCATCAGTACTGCAGTAGATTCAGCTACAGTATCTATTATTTTGAGTTTGTTCTGGGCAAGCGTGGTGCCAGTCTCGGTGATATCGAAAATGGCGTCTACATCTTCTGGTGGCTTGGCCTCTGTAGCGCCAAACGAGAGAAAGATCTCGACCTTTTTATTTTCACCCAGTCTCATCCAGGGGGTAATTATCATAGGATCGGCATTGTCATAGTACTTCTTGTACGCGGCATTTGCCTTGATATGAGCAGAAGTAGTGGTGAGGTACTCTGAGGATATTCTTAATGTTTTATTATTCTTGGCAAAATCGTCTATCATGTCGCTTAGGTTGTTGAATGGAAAGCTGGTGGGAGCTGCGATCACTTGTTTGACGCGTCCAATCTCAAGGTCCAGCAACACTTCAACATCTGCCTTTGCCTCAAGTATCCAGTCCCTGCCGGTGATGCCCACATCATAAAAGCCTTCCTGCACATATGTGGGGATCTCTTGCGGCCTCAGGATCTTGACATCAATATCAGGATCACCCAATTTCACTCGGTAAGTGCGACCCCGGCCACTCACATTCTGCCACGCCTGCTCTAGTAGATTGAACGTGACCTCCTCAATGCTCCCTTTTGGGATCGCAAATTTTACAGTAGGCATTATATGATATGACAGTTTGAGAAGGGTGCTTTTACTGGATATATATCTACTTACTGAACTTCCGTGCATGCAGCTTCATGTGACCAGCTTGAATACCCTCTGAGGATAGCGCTCTTATCGCAGCCAGATTCTGCGCAAGGCCGACAGCAGTCATCACCATTGCCAGCTCCTTTGCGCTTTTGACGCCCAAAATTTGAAGCGCAAACTTGGCAGTAGGATGGGCATTGACTACTCCTCCTACCACGCCTACCGCCAGGGGTAACTCGATTTCACCAGCCAAGTCACCTTCCTTTGTCCTGCGCCAACTAGTTAGCGACCGATAAGTTCCATCTCTTGCAGCGTATGCATGCGCGCCAGCTTCAATAGCCCGAAAGTCCTGGCAGGTGGCAAGCGCAACTGCATCAATACCATTCATGACGCCCTTGTTGTGAGTAACTGCACGGTAAGCATCAGAATATGCAAGTGCATAAGCATAGAGTATCCGTTTGACAATCTGGCTGCCACCAAGCTCTTCCTTGTCAAAAGTGGCCGTACATCTGACCAACCTCTTAGTACTATAATTGGATAATATCTTTAAAACAACTTCACCGTCAGTTATTTTGGCCACATACGGCGCTATTGCTTCGCACATAGTATTTATCGCATTTGCGCCCATGGCGTCCTTGGTGTCGATAACCAGTTCTACTAGTAGCATATTGCCCATATTATTTGGGCTTTTATCGCGCAACTGTCGCACCTGCAAGTCGACTGCAGTCACTGACCTGCTATTTGAATTAGCGATAGCAAGTAGTTGTTTTTTGTTTCTCAAGATCTTAGTCATTGCGTGCTTGACGTTGCCAAGTCCAACGACTTGCACCTGACCTATCATGATAGAATCATTAGCCTCAGCAATAAACCCACCCTTTACCTTGGCTATTTTTGCAGCCTTGCTAACGGCAGCAATAACAGATGGCTCTTCTATCGCCATTGGGATCACATATTCTCTACCGTTTATGACAAAATTGGTGGCTACACCCATTGGGATGGACATGATGCCAATGGCATTTTCTATCATCCTGTTTGCATCCTCAAATGGAAGTGGTCTGAGCATTACTTCAATGTCATCAGATATTCGAGTAGCCTTTCTTATGTAATCAAGACGCTCTTCTCTGCTCATTTCATGGAGCTTTTTCTCCGCCATTACCGTCATGCTACTGCAGACTGATGATCCTTAAAATCTTGTCATCATCTTGCGCAGGTACGGCTCTTCCGTCTTTATTACTTGTAGCAACGTAAAGTGACCCATCAGGAGCTTCAATAACATCACGTATTCTTCCAAAGCCAGTCAGGATATTGCTTTCAACATCAGACTCTAAATCGACTAGACGGATGTGTTGAGCCTTCAGAGTTGCAAGCAATATGTCATTCTGGTAGCCTAGGCTATCTAAAGTAGCAAATGTCATCCCTGCAGGAGCTATTGCGGGGCTGAAGCATATGATCGGCTTTTCAAACTTTTCGGCATTACAATCTTCGATGGGCCAGCCGTAGTTACTCCCCGGTTTAATGAGGTTGATCTCATCATTGCCCTCAAGTCCGTGCTCGCTTACATATAGATCCCCTGACAGGGGATGCCATGCCAACCCCTGAATATTACGGTGTCCATAAGAATATACAGGTGAGCCATCAAAGGGGTTATCTTCAGGGATGCTGCCATCAGAATTGAGTCTCAAAATCTTGCCAGCAAGTGATCCAGCATTTTGGGCAAGCTGGGGCTGCCTTGCATCGCCTGTGGCAATGTACAACTTGCCATCTGGTCCAAACTTGATCCTACCGCCATCATTTCTGTCGGCGGCCGGGATGTTGTCGATGAGGACTTTTGATTCGACTATCTTGTTGTCATTTTCTGTAAGCATTAAGACTTTGTTTAAAACAGCTGAATCATTAGAGTAAGTATGGTAGACATAAAGCAGATGGTTTTCAGTAAAGTTGGGATGGAGTGCCAATCCTAATAGCCCTGATTCGCCATTCTGCATAACATTGATGTAGGCTACAGGATCTGAGAGAAGACTGCCATTCTTGTCTATGGCCATTATCCTGCCTGTCCTTTCTGTG
>JAICPK010000157.1 GCA_025929855.1 Nitrososphaera sp. | reverse complement strand
GGTCCAGGCTACACCCATTACAATAGAAAATGTAGTCAGCAGCTTGAAGAATGAGAATAATAAAATGATTGAAGCGATTTCTGATAAGAACAAGATCACGCTCAAGGTCGATCTGACTCCCAGGCAGAGAGAAGTTCTGATAGCAGGTGGCCTTCTGAACTACATCAGGTCTATCCAGCATAGATCTTGATAGTCGGTCAGCAACAATTAGTTAGTACAGTGAAGGCTGAGGATTTACCGCAACAAAGTCACAGGCCGCTAGATATGAAATGGGTTGAATAGCTTCAGGTCGGTCAATTTCGAAGCTTTTACAGTTGTACATCCACATAATGGTGAACGATTGGTTAATGCTTGACACATAGTTGGGAAGGAATCTGACAGAAGATATATAGAGCATTCCAGCCAATTGACTTTGTAGTATCATAATGACGATATCTCTCGTGGCCACTGAGCCAAAACCCAAGGGCATTAAAGTAGAGACAATAGAGAACGCCCGAATGCTTCGCGGAACCACTTTATTGAAGCGCGGCTTTGCCCATATGCAAAAACATGGGGTCGTAATGGATGTAACAAACGTAGAGCAGGCAGTCATTGCAGAAGACGCCGGCGCAGTAGCAGTCATGGTTCTTGACAAGCTGCCATACGATGTTAGGAAGGCTGGAGGAGTAGCAAGGACTGCAAGCATCAAGGTAATAGAGGAGATAATGGACGCAATAACAATCCCGATCATGGCTAAGTGCAGGATTGGCCATACAGACGAAGCAAAGATACTAGAAGCTGTCGGCGTTGACATGATAGACGAAAGTGAAGTGCTGACACCAGCAGATGAAGAACGCCACATCTGGAAATGGGACTTCACGACTCCTTTTGTCAATGGCGCCAAAAACCTTGGCGAGGCATTACGTAGAATTGAAGAGGGCTGCGCGATGATAAGGACTAAGGGCGAGCCTGGAACCGGCAATGTGTCTGAGGCAGTAACTCACATTCGCGTAGTCAACAGCGAAATACGCAGGATCCGATCAATTTATCAGGATAGTGATAGACAGGAACTGATGAAGGCTGCGCGTGAACTGAAAGTATCATACGAAATAGCCGAAGAAACGGCGCGCCTTGGAAGGTTACCTGTAGTTAATTTTGCAGCAGGGGGAATTACCACGCCGGCAGATGCAGCGCTCTTAATGAATCTTGGTTGCGATGGTGTGTTCGTAGGTTCTGGCATTTTCAAGTCTGATGACCCTGCTCAGAGGGCAAGGGCAGTTGTGCTTGCCACGACGTTCTATGATGACGCCAAGATAGTGATGGAAGCACAAAAAATGGTTGATGAAAAGAAGTCACTTCTCGGCATGGACACAAATAATCTTGAGCTTCGTATGCAGGAGAGAGGCGAGCACGCCTGAGCAGTGGTGGTAGTAGCAGCGAAAAGAAGTCCGTGACAATTGGAGTTCTTGGTCTTCAGGGGGACATAGAGGAAAATGTAGCTGCCACAAGTCAGGCGTTGCAAGAGCTGCATGTCAACGGGACTGTCGACATTGTGCGTTACCCCGAGGAGCTAGAAAAGATTGATGGCCTGATTTTGCCAGGTGGCGAAAGCACTGTGCAGAGCACTCTTGCTGCAATTCAGCGCTCTCTGCCGGCAATAAAGAAGCGTATTTCAGAAGGCATGCCAGTGCTTGGCTCATGTGCTGGCATGATAATGCTGTCCAAGAGGGCCTATGACAGAATTATAGGAGACACAAAGCAGAAACTGATAGGAAATCTTGACATCGTAATTGAGAGGAATGCCTTCGGAAGACAGAACGATTCCTTTGAAGCAGATCTTACAGTAGCCATGCTAGGCAAAGAAGCATTTAGGGGAGTCTTTATCAGGGCTCCAGCCGTAAGTGAGGTAGGCAAAGATGTTGAAGTAATCGGCAAGCTTAACAACAAAATCGTGGCAGTCAAGCAAAAAAACATCATTGGTACAGCGTTTCACCCCGAGCTCTCTGGCGACTCAAGGATGCACAAGCATTTGATCAATATGATTCTTGAATTCAAGAACAAGAACGGCTCCTGAGAATATATCACCCTGAGTATCTCTCATCTTACTCCCTGTGCAAAAGTAGGTCCTTTCTCAGATTTTTTGAAGTCAGCTAGCTCATGTTTTTCACTGTAGAGGCTTGGTATGTTCCTGCTCACAAATGCAAGAGCGCACGCTGTGCATTATAGCCATCTCAGCCAAGTCTCTCCACACTCACGATGACGCTATGAAAAAAGTCATGAATAG
>JAICPK010000002.1 GCA_025929855.1 Nitrososphaera sp. | reverse complement strand
CTTGTACCAATCGGCCTCCCTGTGGTTGACTGTATAGTCGGCTCCAAGCTCCATGCACTTGTCCATCTTGTCCTTGTTGCCTGCAGTCGCAATGACTGTACAGTTGTACAATTTGGCAATCTGGATGCCCACCATGCCAACACCGGAACCTCCACCCATGATAAGCACCACCTGGCCTGGCTTGATCTTGGCGCGGCCAACTAACATGTGCCACGATGTCATGCCCACCATAGAAACTGCTGCTGCGTCACTAAATGAAACATTGTCTGCAATCTTGACTACATTGACCTCTGGAAGGTGTGTATACTGAGCAAATCCTCCCCAGAATGGGCCTGTCTGGAATCCCCACACAAGCCTTTCAATGCAGTCATACTCCCTACCAGAAGTGCATTCATAGCACACTCTGCAGCTTAAATTAGAATGCGAAACTACCCTATCGCCAACCTTGATCTTTTGGACATCGGGGCCAACTTCAACTACCGTTCCTGCCACATCGCTTCCTGAAATATGTGGAAGTGGAGTCTTGATTGGCTCGCCCCATATAGCCCAAAGATCGTTATAGTTGTAAGACGCCGACTCAACCTTTATCAAAACTTCATAAGACTTTATCTTAGGAACATCGATATCTTCAATTTTAACATTCTTTGTAGGATCCTTGTTGTATTCTCGAAATACTGCTGCCTTCACAGAGCAACAAGCATGTTTCACACTTTAAATAGTTAACTCATGCCCAAACTGATGAGTATAAACGTTAGCTGAGTGTTTTAGCGCCTTTCAAACCGGAATTCTTTCTTTGGTTGCTGGATGCGCAACAAAAGCTGCTTCAATTCATCATCAGTTAGGGGGCGATTGATCCTGCCGGAAGAAGCTGAACTGATAAGATAATTTTCAACAGTCAGTGCAAGATCCGGTTTGACAAGCCGTATATTCATCAGTCGCTGGCGTGCTTGAGGATCGAGTACCACCTGCAAAACCCGCTGGCGCATGGCCGCAGCCTCGGCTTCACGCCTTCTTATTTCCTCATCATTTGGTTGAGAGGGTTGTGAGACCGACATAGTCTTATGTGTAGCGTTGGAGCTGCGGCACAGTCTTCGCAAGCTCTTTATGGATTTCAGTAGCTAACCTATCCATCTTTTTCATGCCCTCACTTGAAATTATTCTTCCCTTGTGTTGTACCTTGACAATGTAGCCCGATGCTTCCAGTTGATGAAGGGCATTGCGAATGATGGCGCCGCTAGAATCTTGGTGGTGGGCAAGGTTGTATCCAATCTTTTTCCTGCCGCCGTAGGCAACCTTCAAGTCGGCAACTCCAATAGGACCATGAAGATAAGTCTTTCTAAGTAGAGAAGCGCATCTGACGTACCACCAATCTTTATTTTGGGGAATTCTTTGTACATGCGAGCCTGTCTTGACAAATTGCGACCAAGTTGGGGGATCTATTTTTTTGTCCTTCTTCAACTGGTCAGCCAGTTTAGCTATCAGCTTGTCAGCAGGAACATCATAAACCTTGGCCATATAGTAGTTCGGAAATTTCCTTAACCCCTATAAATCCTTATTCCATACCAAGATTTTGCGATAGGTGTGGTCACACTTTAGGCAGGTAATCCTCACAGCCCTTATTTTTGTCCTGCCGACCCTTACCCGAGCGCTCCGACCTGGTACTATAAAGGCCTTGCACCTTTTGCAGTAAAGCTGCCTTATCTCATAGGGCAGGTGTATACGTTGGTGCATTGCTATTTTTTTGGCTTGGCGAGCCTGTCTGGCGGCAAGATGACCATCCTTCTCACGTAGGGCATACTCTACAAGTAGATCAATATGCTCCCTTGCTATTTGCTTAGCTTTCTGCTTCTTCCTGCTCAACGCTTTATAAAATAAAGTATTATATGTCTAGTTGATAAGCCTTGGTAACTGTTATTTAATTTAAAAAACTATTACCTTTATTGGCAAAGCTTGATGAACTGGAGGAGCTGGCGAAAAAATATGCACAGCTCAAACAACAAAATAATGCCAATGAAAGTAATCAGGTGGAGCTTGCCCGGTTGGCTATCAGGATCATTGATTCAATATCATCTGCTTCCTTTTTTCTTCCGCTTGAAAAAGATGCATTATCCAGTGACGGAACAACTACTTACATATATCAAAATAATGCCACATACCCTGCAATATTTGATTTTCTTGCTGAGATCCTTCATATGACGGTGCCAATAGAGATCGGCAGGGTGAAATTTGGGCCTGGTGAAATTTTAGTCACCTCCCAAGATAGAAGTGAAGCAGACATTGAGCTTGAACTATCTACAAAAGAAGTGCAAAAACTAGTGTATGCCAGAAGGGCAGAAATATTTACAAAACATGCTGGCGCCGCTCCTTAATATAGGACACAGCCTGCACCAACTGGTACGATAACGCTCATCATTGCCGAGGCGGCTCTTGAGACTATCCCAGATGAGATTGCCGGCCACGCCGCTGTAAGGAATCATTCCCGCAGACTCCAGCTGAAATCATCAGAAATTATACTTGATAGGAGCTATCATCACGCCGCAATGAAGCGGCTGCCATATAGCTGGAAGCGCGGCAGACCAGATATTGTCCATTTTGCCCTAATGGAAGCTCTATCGACGCCTCTTTTTATGAATGTGATGCTCAGGGTCTATGTTCACACAATAAATGACAAGATAATCACCATTGCAGACAATTTGCGTATACCCAAGTCATACTTTCGTTTTGAAAGGTTAATGGCGAGCCTGTTTAGAGACAATCGAATCAAAAGCAATGAAGGAAATATTTTAATGGATTTGTCCAATGGCACGTTTGCAGATCTGGTTGACATAATCAAGCCGGATATGGTCATTGGGCTATCAACTGTTGGCGTCCAAAGCAATGCCCAAAAAGTGGCGGAAAATGCTCAAAGCGCAGACCATTCTAGCCTAGTGGTAGGCGGTTTTGCAAAGGGTCACTTTTCAGAAAACATCACAACATCCCTGGGTCCTACATATTCTATCAGCAACATTGCGCTTGAGGCACATGTAGTAATTGCAAGAATATTGTATGAATGTGAAAAGTTACTTGAAAAAGGCATCAACCATGAAGGCAATAAAAAGCGCAGTCAGATAGGGGCTTGAAAACTTGAACACAGTCCACGAAGCTTTTTCACTCGGCTTGACCAACAGCCAGACAGACAATGCGATCATGGCTATGCCAAAGGCACCAGCAGTAACTAAATAGATTATGCCAAAGTGGTTGAAAAAGAAGGGAAGCACACTGAACACCACCATCATCAATGTAGTGCCGGCGATGACCCTGACTGAGAACTTTTCAGATGACACAACTGGAAGCATCGGCACGCCAGCCCTGGTATAGTCCTTTTTGACATGCAATGCAAGGCTCCATATGTGGGTTGGAATCCAGAGGAAAACAAGTCCGGCCATTACAAGGCCTATCTCAATATTTTGAGTCGTTACAGCAATATATCCTATCAGCGCAGGAGCGCCGCCTGAAAAGCCGCCTAATATTATGTTTGATTGGCTTCTTCGTTTAAGCCATTTGCTGTAAATGAGGATGTTGTCAAAGAGGCCAAAGGCCATCAGACCTAATGCCCAGATATTGATAAACCAAGCGCAGACGAGCGAAATTGCTGCCAATATCAGGCCAAAGATTAGGGCATTCCTTGGAGATATCCGCCCTGATGGTATTGGCCGGTTCTTGGTGCGCTCCATTATTGCGTCAATGTCGCGGTCGTTATATCCGGTGAGGGTGTCAGCAGCCGCTGAGCCAGCCGCTACTCCGCCCAGCAAAAGTATCCACGTTAACGGACTTATAGAGATGTCAAATAGAAACGAAGCCGTAAGCGCTGCTCCAAATGCCGTGAAAACCAGCAGATACCAGATCTTGGGCTTTGTAAGCTCATAATAGTCCTTGAGCTTGCTGCCAACTGTTATCTGGCGAGGTATTGTCAATTGCTCGGCGTCGAGAGTAAAGTGAAATTACTAGTTATTTATATCTTCAAACTTTTTTCTACTTTGCAATCGATGTCGGGTACGCCAGCTCACGGGTTGTCTTGCGCATCTCAATGAATGTCTCTGTCTTTTGCACTCCCTCAATACGTCCAATCTTTTCTGAAATTAATTGGTGCATTTCGTCAAGCGAGTGTGCATTCATTGTCACCAAGATGTCGAATCTGCCAGTAACTTCAGCCACTTCTCTTACTTCTGAGATTCTAAACAGTTCATTGAGCACATTATCTCTTAGTTTGGAATCCATGTTAACGCCAGTGAGCGCCTTGACGCTGAAGCCAAGTGCCTCGTCATTTATGATAATTGTAAATTTCTTGATAAGGCCTCCTTTGACCAAGCGCTTTATTCTGCTATAAACTACTGACGAATTGACGTTGATTTTCTTAGAAAGTTTTGGAACAGATATACTTGCGTCTTTTGCAAGCTCACTTAAGATTTTGATGTCTAAATCGTCAATTCTTCTCATTCAAAATTCAATTAGATCATGAGGTCAGGGGTTAATAAACGTATAAAGTATTGTCAAACTAAGGGGTCAATTACCAAATTTTAGTAATAATGAGTTCTAAAAATTTCATAATCAGTATATTCGGCTTCGCGATGAAGTCCTTACTACATAGTGTGTGTGGCAAGCAATTATGGAGCTAGACTTTAGTAATAAGGCACAACTCCCCAACTCATCGATGTCTTTTTAGTAGAGAAATTCCTCTATGCTACATGATAGGTTTAGATGATAACGGGAGAAGAATGGAAGCAGAGCGAATAGCAGAAAGTGAAATCAGAATTATTAATGAAAATCCTTTGGTAATTAGACCAAATGGCTGCGCTGCATGTCATGTTCTTTTTATAATCGCAAATAAAATGAAGATAAGCGAGCAGGATGCAGCTGACATGCTTTCAGAAGTGCTACTTGATAACAATCAATTAAATGACCAGTTTATAGAGATGGTAGAAAACATACACATGAAACAGAGAACAATGGGTCTGACTTTTGTGTCGAAGAGTAGAGAGGCAAAAGACAGGCGCATAGAGTCCCAGTTCAAAAATACTCTAAATGAGCTTCTAGGAGATGCCTCCCATTATGGCAGTGAGATTGTTCTTAGAAAGCTGATCATGTCTCAGATAGCCCTTGAGCTGGCACAAAATTTAGGCATAGATTATCATGCATCCACAGAAGAACTGTACTATTATATGAGAAAGAAAGATATGGAAACTCACACTGAACTTATGCACATAATTAAGTCAATTATTGATAAGACAACAATGAAAAAATAGAAAATAACTTGAGAGCTATTCCAGCACATACTATTATTTTGCAAAAAGTTTCAAAGCAGCATGGCAGCTTTCGTGATAATTCTGCGAAATACTTACTGCTTTAACTCTTTTCAACCATATACTTACTCTTAAATGGCGAAAGCTCACGAAGCTCCGTTATAACACTTGATAGAACATTAACTGCCCTGTCAACTTCATCTTTTGTATTGTGCATCCCAAGGCTGAGCCGAAGCGAGCCAGTAATTTCTTCATATGAAAATCCCATTGCCTTTAACACATGTGACTGTTTTTGCTTCTTAACTGAGCACGCAGATCCAGTGGAGGCAGCAATACCATTTTCATCAAGTTTGATTACCAGATCTTCTCCATTTACTCCAAAAAATGTAAAGTGTGCATTATTTGCGATCCTCTCAGTACGCGGACCATTTAGTCGCGACTGTGGTATTTCCTTTAGTACATGCTCAATTACATAGTCCCTCAGGCCAACCACATGCTCTTGGTAATGCCTCATCCTTTTGTTAGCAAGCTCACATGCCTTGCCAAAACCTACAATTCCGGGCACATTCTCTGTACCCGACCGCAGAAACCACTCTTGTCCCCCACCATGAATTATCGGCAATATCTTCAGGTTGGATCTAATGTAAAGTGCCCCTACTCCTTTAGGTCCATTTATCTTGTGGGATGAAAGGGACATCATGTCTACTCCAAGGTTCTTGACATTTAAGGGCAGTTTTCCTGCAGCCTGTACTGCATCGGTATGAAAGAGCGCGCCAGCCTGATGCGCAATTTCGACTAGCTCTTTAATTGGCTGGATTGTGCCGACCTCGTTATTTGCATACATGATGCTGACAAGTGCCACATTATCTGAAATCACATTTTTCAGTTCAGATGGCCTGACAAGTCCCTCGCCTGTCACAGGCAGATGCATAGTGACAAAGCCTCTATCCTCCAGATCCTTGCATGGCTCAAGCACTGCATCGTGCTCTATGCTACTTGTAATTATCATATTCTTTTTGGTCATTTTGCTTTTGACATGTATAGCTGTGCCCTTGAGAGCAAGGTTATTTGCCTCAGTTCCACCAGATGTGAACGTGATCTCGCGTGGGGATGACGCACCTATCATCTCTGCAACTCTTTTTCTTGCAAGATGTATGGCTCTAGTTGTTTCTCGACCAAACTTGTGTATAGAGGACGGGTTGCCATATCGTTCTTTTAGGTATGGCAACATTTCCGTAATTACTTCATCTGCAACTGGCGTGGATGCCGCAGTATCTAAATAAATGTGAGAGGAATGCTCGTCGTCAGTCATATACCTACCTATCTTTCTCGGGTTATCCCAGATAGATATGGTTTTACTTTGACAGCAACCATGTTCGGTCTTTGTACTAGTATCAGGGTTGGGCCAGTCGTCAGCATTTAGAATTGTAAACTAGTTTAGATATATAGCATTCTAGCAGTACAGATGCAAGAACAATACAATATGAGATACACAGCAATTAGGAAATGCTCAGTTAGCTCCGAGATGGTAAATCTGTTATTATCAATTCGAACAGGGAACGCGAAACGAACGGAATGCAAAAGACCGAACAGCAGTTGAATCTGCAGCACCAACAGTCAAAAACTTGAGGAGCAAAATAATAATGTCATCGAATGTAACACTTGAGCGATACAAGGACACATACCGAGATATGATCATAAGAAGGGAAAGGAAAGCCTTCACCATACATGCTATAGCATATGCGATCGGCAATTCTATTCTAATTGCAATCAATTTGCTATTCGTTACGCAATTCTTATGGTTCGTGTTTCCATTGGTCGGATGGGGCTCTGGTCTGGCAATCCATTATTATCTTGGAATTCGTACTGCTCCACGACGCATTGTGAAATATGAGAGGATGGCAGAAAACATGGCAAGAGAAGGTCTAGGCGCTTCGCTTGCCTGACATAAATTTTTTAGAGAATCTTGACATAGTTGTTGATCCAAATGCAAAACGATCTTGACTCTGGTTCGCAAACTCAGGAAAAATATATTCATGCTGCTACTTTTCTGCCGCTGAAGGGTTGGCGCTACATGATTCCATTTCAATTGATGTCATCAAAAGTGCTAAAGCAGGCAAAACAAAGTCACGGAATAGTGGATTATGCAGTAAAGGCTGATTTTCCAAAGAAGTACTTCTGGACACTTTCAATTTGGAAAGATCGCGGTTCAATGAGACAGTTTGTGATGGCAGAACCTCATATTACGGCTATGAAAAAATTTGAAGAGTGGGCGGGGGACGGATCTGCATTTGCAGATTGGACTAGCTCCAGCAGTTCAATTGATTGGGAAGAAGCAATGAGAAGGCTTCAGAACCCAACTTTTTATTACAATAAAAGAAAAATGTAAGCAATTGAAAACGACATAATGTGTCCAAATCTTGAGCATATAAAGTTCTACTAATTGTTAAAAGTGGACCAGGTGGGATTTGAACCCACGACCTCAGCTCAGCCAGCTTTCCAAGACCGATCTTTACCTTTTATCATAGAGCATCAGCATCGAACATAGAAGTAGATTTTGAAATTGACAGGATCATGATCTTTTAATATGTTAAACTACTAGCATATTTGAATTAGACCAAAAAAGATAATCTTTCACAATTATTCAGCCTCGCTATTTCTGCTAAAATAGAAAAAGTATGTCTTTTTGATCATCAGTTTCAAAAATAGTGGAAGTGAGGGGTTCAGTAATTAAAATAAGTTAGGACAAGAAGCGTTTGACAGTAGGTCTTCTCACTCTGGGCGTAATAGTAGGAGTGGGCTTGGTGTTTATAGGGTGTTACCCCTTCTGATCCTGTCTATCTATAACTACCAGCTTACCTGTCTTGTAGCCTACTACATCAATAGAAACGAACTTGAATGTAAGCTCCTTAAGCTTGTTGTCCAAGATTGCAAGCTTGTCTACATCAAACATCTTGTGCAACTCATCTCTGCCTACTTCAATCCTTGCAAGGTCGCCGTGATCTCTTACGCGCACCTGCCTTACGCCAAAAATTGTCTTGACTATTATCTCTGCATCCTCAATCCTTTGTAGTTTTTCGTATGTGACCTCGTTCCCTGTCGGTATCCGGGAGGCAAGACACGCATTGGAAGGCTTGTCATAAACAGAAAGCTTAAAACTCTTTGCGATTTCACGTATCTCTGTCTTCCCTATGCTAAGCTCTATCATTGGGCTTCGCACACCATTTTCACGAAGAGCTCTAATACCGGGCCTGTAGTCTGTTAGATCGTCGATATTTGTTCCATCTACAATGAGTAGTATACCTGCCCTTCTTGCTTCCTCTGCAAGGCGCTGTCCAAGCTCTGTCCTGCAATAGTAGCATCGCATGGTGTCATTTTTTACAAAGGATGTGTTTTCAAGCTCATTGTATTCAATCACTTTGTGCTTAATGCCTATCTCTCTTGCGACCTGCCATGCTGCGGCAAGTTCTTCCTCTGCCAGCGTCTTATAATCAGCCGTTATGGCAATAGCGCCATTGCCAAGCGCTTTTTTTGCAGCTAATGCTACTACAGCGCTATCGACTCCACCAGAAAGTGCCACTATTGCTCTATCGCCTCCGTTCTTTACGAACCATTCTACCAGTTTGTCGAAGGTTTCCATTTTATGCTTCTCCTAGCTTTTTCATAACTTCTGACCGGATCTGATCCATTGCGCTCTTGACCGGCATTTGGCACTTTGTTGCAATCATCTTGACATCTTCAAACTCAGGTTTAACATTTGTTATTCTCCCAGCTGAATCCTTGACAATCTTGACGCGCACGTCGAGGATGTTGCCGTTAATATTAACCGACATAGTTAGTATGCTCCTAGGCAGAACAATTCGCTCTACTTCCTGCACTCGAGCACCAAGCGTCCCGGATTCATCGAATAGTAACTTAAGCACGCTGTTTAGTTGCGCATTTTCCGATATAATTCTAATGAGATAGGTTGGCCGGCTCTTTTTAGTGGTACCTGAAATGACTGTCACATCCTTTGCGACTTCAGCCAGCTGCTCTACAAGGTTACCTACTAGCTCGCCAGACACGTCATCGATGTTTGTTTCCACGACATAGACTGTATCCTTAGAGGTTTCATAGACAGTTCCCGATGTACCTATTGCTATGCGAACCACATTGGGAAAATCTTCAAACTTTTTTATGCCTGCACCATAGCCAATTTTTTCGGGCGCAATGCTGGGATAGTAGTTCACACTACCGTGCACCAAATTGACAAGCATTGCTGCCCCTGTAGGAGTTGTCAGTTCATCTTCAGCCTGCCCCCCTACCAAGACGAATTGTTTATTTTTGAAAATTTCAAGGATTGCACTGGCAGGATTTGGGATGGTACCATGAGAGAACCTTAGCAGGCCCCCACCAACTGCCACTTTAGTAGAATACATTTTGGCGTCAAAAAGCTGGAGATCCTGCAACGCTGTTGCACATCCAACAAGGTCTGCAAAGGTATCAATGCTGGATGCTTCGTGTAGGTGTACGTTGTCAAAATTCTGGCCATGGATGGCAGCCTCAGCAGAAATTATCATTTTGAGAGAATCTAATGCAAATGTCTTGGCCCTATCCTCAAGTCCCACAGAGTCGCAACATCTTGCAAGTGCAGAATACATTTCTGTGCCCTTGCGCTTGAGTGCCCCGTCTTTGCATTTCATTTGCAGTTGTGTGGCAGCAAAGCTGTGTGATATCACTTTGGCAAAATGAGCATTAATTATCTTGCTATCTTTGACAAAGTTCTGGCAAGTAAAGATTGCCTCAATGACTTTGGTCTTGTTAGCACCTGCATCCACTAGGCTAGACATCAGCATGTCGCCAGCAATTCCTGCCACCTGAGAATCAATTATAGCAACTCTTCTTGACATAGCTACCTAGCTTGTGCTTTTGCTTTATATCACGTTTATGCTTTTATCTTGTTATCTCGCCAAAGTCATGTTCAGCTGGAATATCCTCAGGAGGCGTGCCATACGCGAGGACGACCGATCTGAGTGATTCTAGAGGTATTGTCCTATAATCACCTTCAAATCTCTGGCCATCCACATAGGCTGTTACAGGCATACCAGATACGGAGTCAAAGAATGCTGTTGAGTTACCAGTTTGCTGCCAAACGTCAAGGAACTGCCCCAGTGTGAATTCTCTGGTTTGAGGCGCTTCTACATGTATTATGCCATCTGCAGTATGAGTGTGAAGCCAGTATAGGCATGAGGGTGAAGAAAGTATCCCAATATTTGAAGGGACTTGCTGCTGTGCGCCATTAACAAATATGTCTATACCCGAATGAACATGATAATTAAGCTGCTCAGACCTATTACATTCTATTCCACTTACTGCCATTGCCGTAGGAGGAGGCTGGTATAAAATAGCTCCTGCAATACTAGCTGCCGCCACTGCTATGATGACGGGTATTATAATCATCATGTATTTTCTTTTCCTACGTCGATCTACAGCAAAGTAGCTGTCGTCCCTCCTTTTCTTCTTTGACAATTCCTTATTGACTTGACATGCTGATTAATTTAAAGTTGACCCAGCTCCAATCGCAATTTATATAAGCAATATTCTGCTTGCAAGTTAGGCTATGACAATTACCATAATCGGATCTGGAAAGGTGGGTGCCTCAGCTGCCCTCAATTGCGGGCTGAGGGAGCTTGATAGAGACATACTACTGCTTGATATAGTGCAGGGCCTCCCTCAGGGAGAAGCAATGGACATTAACCACCAGCTGTCAGAAAGGGGCTTTGACACCATAGTAAGGGGTTCAAACAATTACGAAGATGTGCGCGATTCTGACTATGTAGTGCTTGTTGCAGGCGTTGGAAGGAAGCCAGGGATGACGAGAATGGATCTCCTCAAGATAAATGCAGGCATCGTCAAGGATGTCGTATCCAAAGTTGCGCTTTATGCAAAGAATGCGACTGTAGTAGTAGTCACAAACCCACTTGATCCGATGACTTATTTTACGCTCAAGACTCTTGGAGCAAAAAAGAACAAGGTTATGGGAATGGGCGGCATGCTAGACCTATCAAGATTTAAGAGCTTTATTCGAGATGCGACCAATATTTCACGTAGTTCAATTCAAGCTATGGTAATAAGTGAGCACGGCGAAAACATGCTGCCGTTGACAAGGTTCTCTTCTATAGGAGGCATACCGCTTCATGAGTTTATCTCAAAGGATAAGGCAATGGAGATCTTTGAGAAGACAAGAAAGGTAGCAGCAGAGGTCATTGCATTAAAGGGAGCGACCGTATACGCACCCGGCAACGCAGTTGCGAATATGCTCGAGTCTGCCATCCGAGACAAAAAGCTGGTAATCCCAGTGTCAACATTGCTTGAAGGTGAATATGGATTTTATGATGTGTGCATAGGTGTCCCGGTTATCATTGGAGCTGGTGGCGTAGAGCGCATAATTGAGCTCAAGCTGGACAGCTTCGAGCAGGAAATTTTCAGCAAGGGCGCTGCAAGCGTGAAGGAAGCGATCAGGGCACTTCCACTTTAAACCCTTTTATTTTCTTGTTGTTGATAGCTGGCTAAAGGATGGATCTACATACAATTCTTGACGAATTTGCAAATGGCAGCCTTAGCCTATCGGAGGTAAAGAAGGAGATCTCCATCCATGCAATTGAAAAGATAGGCGATATTGCCAAGCTCGATGTCGGGCGGGAAATAAGAAGAGGCGGAATGCCAGAGATCATTTTTTCTGAAAGCAAAGAGTACAAAGACGTCATCAGAATAGCGAGCGTGATTGTTAGGCGTAACGGTCAAGTTGTAGTCAGCAGGATAAAGAAGAACGAGCTATCAAAAGTAGCAGGTGCACTACGTAGAAAGGACCTTATTGTCGAAATTGGAAGGAACAGCACAACACTACTTGCCTCTGAGAAGTCGTTTGCCCGCAAAATGACCGATGCAAAAATAGGTGTAATATCGGCCGGCACTTCAGACATTGGAGTTGCAGAAGAGGCACGGATTGTTTCCAAGGCAATGGGCTGTGAGGCGATAACAAGTTATGATGTAGGCATTGCTGGAATACATCGTCTCTTCCCAGCTCTTGCAGAGATGTTCAAGCAAGATATAGGCGCCATCGTAGTCGTGGCAGGAATGGAAGGTGCACTTGCCTCAGTTGTAGCGTCAATGGTCGATATACCAGTTGTAGGGGTACCAACTTCAATAGGCTATGGTTTTGGTGCAAATGGTATAGGAGCATTGGCATCTATGCTTCAGAGCTGTACCCTTGGCTTGGCAGTGGTAAACATCGATAATGGCATTGGAGCGGGTGCATATGCCGCATCGATTGCAAAGAGAACGACGAGGAGAAAATGAACTAATACTTTCTTTTGTAACTTACAGTTACAGTAGTATTCAATTGTTCTGTCAATAGTGCTACAACAGACTGTCAAGTCATAAGAATCATGATAAGATTAGATCTGACATATATGCTGCTATTAAATTGCTATTCATAACCCCCTCATATTGGCACGGTAAATATGTCTCTTTGTAGTGGGACAACTAGATTTGAATTCACGACTGCATGTCGTCTGGTTGACAAGATATTTCTTATATAGACTACTGAAGTAAGACAAAGTGCAATCTATACACACGCATATGGTGCGAAACATCATACCCCATGGTTTTAATGAAACCCAAGTTGTGGTGTGGATAGTACATACAAAGATCTCATGACGCAAGAAACTTTTCTCTAGAGGGTTTTAGTGCAAAAACAAAAGCAAATAGAGCAGCAGAAAAAGAACAATTATTGTTATTGCACGTTTTGTCGTAATAAATATAGACTACATTTTGGAAGAAAAGAGAAAGGAGAAAAACAAACCTTCCAAATCAAGATTCATCGATTGAGTCTAACGTTTATAAGTGCTTTACATTGGTTGCTTCTCTAATCGTTGAATGGTGGATAACTGATGACTTATGTTCATACGCTAAAAAGGATTAGAGAAGATAAAACTAATTATCGCAAGAGGTCGGCGATCCTGATCGGCAGGCACTTATTTGTTACTATCAGGATAAGCGATCAAAATGTCGCAGCCCAAGTTCTCAGGCCGACTCCTACAGGCGATATTGTAATCGCCTCTGCTCACAGCAGAGAACTTGCTGAGCACGGATGGAAGGGTACATTTAACAATTTGCCGGCGTGTTATCTTACAGGCGTGCTATTGGGGAAGAAGGCAATACAAAAGGAGATCAATGCCGCAGTCCTCTACATAGGTAACAACCACTTTACTTCAAGGGTTGCAGCATGCATGAAGGGCATTGTTGATGCAGGAGTTAGTATGCCTGTCTCTAAAGAATCGCTTCCAGATGAAGACAGGATCAGTGGCAATCATATAGCAGAGTACTCCTACGCTCTTAAAGAAAATGAGGAAGAGTACAATTCACGTTTCTCCGCGATTTTGAAAAACGGCCTGAGGCCTGAAGATTATCCTTCACACTTTGAAGAAATAAAGAGCAAAATTTCAGGCAAGCCTGCAGAAAAGACAGTGTCAAAGAAGGCAGCGAAAGAAGCACCGACCAAGGAAGTAAAGGCAAAGGAAAAGAAGAATGCGGTAGCAGAGAAGCGAGGGCAGAGAAAAGAGAAATGAGCCAAATGTCATCGTCAGCAAGACAACATCAGGCGGAATGGAAACCTAGAACTTCGCTTGGAAGTATGGTGCTGGCAGGCAAGATAAATTCAATGGATCAGATTTACGAAAATGGAATGAGGATACAAGAGCCAGAGATCGTCAAGCACCTTCTGCAGGACATCAAGAGCCAAGTGGTTCATGTGGGTATTGTCCAGAAGCAGACTGACGCCGGCGAGATGACGCGTTTCAATGCTCTTGTGGCTGTTGGTAATGAGACTGGCTGGTTTGGCATAGGCAAGGGCAAGGCTTCGCAAATGAGGGTTGCCATAGACAAGGCTACAACTGCGGCTTACCTGAATGTAATTCCTGTCAAGCTTGGCTGCGGCAGCTGGGAGTGTAAGTGCAATCAGCTCCACTCCGTGCCGTTTAAAGTGCGAGGTAAGGGAGGCAGTGTTACACTTGAAATCATCCCTGGCCCAAGAGGCCTTGGTATAGTGGCTGGCGAGAACATAAAGAGCCTATTGAAGTTGGCAGGATTAAAGGACTCATGGACAAAGACCTTTGGGTCAACAAGTACAATGTCTTCGACCACAAAGGCAATTTTCAATGCTCTCAGGAGCACATACAGTGTAGGATGATGATGAAACTAGATGGCATATCTCGTAGTTAGAATCAAAGGAACAGTAAACATCCCCCAACAGGCCAAAAAGACACTTGATGGCCTCAACCTCGACAAGCGCTTTCGCGCGACAATAGTGCCAGAAAGCGCAGAATACCTGGGCATGCTACGAAAGGTCAAGGATGAGGTAGCCTGGACAAAGGCAGATGCCAGCATAGTCAAAGAACTTCTTGAAAAGCGGGGCAGAAGAGCAGGCTACAAACCAATCACAAAGCCGGATCTTCCAAAAGAGTACAATAGTATTGACGACCTTGCATCCGCAATAGCAGAGAACAAGGTCGCAATGAGCAAGCTTGGAGGGATCAAACCATGGTTCGCTCTTAATCCCCCAAAAGGCGGGTTCAAGAGAAAGACCAAGACTCAATA
Organism: Nitrososphaera sp.; assembly: GCA_025929855.1. GTDB lineage: Archaea > Thermoproteota > Nitrososphaeria > Nitrososphaerales > Nitrososphaeraceae > Nitrososphaera. Next base: position 8,000 of record JAICPK010000002.1, on the reverse strand, counting down.
TATGCAAGACGGAATTCTTGGAGAAGATGGCGAATTAGCCCAGATAGTCAAGAGGATGCTCTAGTGCAGCAAGACTTAATTAAGGTGCGAGTGAACGTGATAGCTATAATTTCAACAGCACAGAGCGAGGGATAATGATTTATGGCTACTAGATTTAGAAAAAGCAGAAGACAGCGCGGTAGCAGGTACTGTGGCTGGGGCCAAGTCGGCCAGCACAGACAGGCGGGAAGCAGAGGCGGTGTCGGAGGTGCAGGAAAGCACAAGCACTTCTGGATGCGCACAGTCATTGAAGAGCCGAACCACTTTGGTCATGACCCTTTTAACTCTTTTAACCGCAACCTCGTACAGAGGTGGATTAATATCCGAGACTTGGATGCAGTATTTGCCAAGCATGGCAAGACTGACGAAAGTGGCAGGGTTGTTCTGGATCTGACCTCGCTAGGTTATGACAAGCTGCTTGGAGGAGGATCTATCAGCGGAGCTTATATGGTCAAAGTAACCAGGGTTTCAGAGAGCGCCAGGTCAAAAATTGAGGCTGCAGGTGGCGGAGTTATAACAGATGAGCAGCACGACAACAACTGAGAACCCGATTCGGCGGTTCATAAAGACCGCATCTGTTTACGTTCCTCAGGTTCCAAAGCCAAAGAAGAAAATTTCTCTGGCTGAAAAGTTTGTCTGGACTGGAATTGCACTTTTCGCCTATTTAGTGATGGCACAGATCCCGCTATACGGTGTCACAGATGACCCACGCTTTGACTTTCTTGCATTTGCACGTGTCATCTTTGCTGCTCAACAAGGAACACTTATGGAGCTTGGAATTGGACCTATAGTCACAGCAGGGTTGCTCATGCAGTTGTTAAAAGGCTCTGGTTTGATCAAGATGGATTTTAAGAACCCAGACGATAGGTCACTGTTTACTTCGGCGACAAAGATAGTCACTATAATAGTAATTGTAGCAGAAGGTGCATTGTACGGGGCTAGTGTCTATGGACCGTTGACTGCAGAGGAGGCCCCCCATGCCATCTATGTAGTAATTGCCCAGCTCATAGGTGCCAGTGTAATCGTCATGCTAATGGATGAGATGATACAGAAGGGATGGGGTGTCGGCTCTGGCCTGAGTCTGTTCATTATGGCAGGCATCGCCCAGACGATACTGTGGAGTATATTTAGTGTAGTGCCAGCAGACGACGGACCGTTGGGTGTAGTTCCGTTCACAATAAACGCAATCTATGAAGGGCATGGAGCTGACGCGATCTTTCGTACCGGCCAGTTGCCAAGCTTGTTTATATTGGCCCTGACAATAGGAATTATACTGCTACTTGTGTATGTTGAAGGGATACACGTAGATGTCCCAATAGTGTCAACAAAGTACAGGGGCTTTACTGCAGTATACCCGATCAAGCTGCTTTACACCTCAGTTATACCGGTAATACTGGCATCTGCACTTCTAGCCAATGCTGTCTTTATGGGGCAGATGCTTTGGGCCAACTATAACCCAACTAACACCAACCCCGCATTCAACTGGATCGCTACATTTGATCCTAGTACTGCTCAGGGAGGAGGCCAAGCAAGTCCCACAGGCGGTATCTTGTACTACATCACCCCCCCTAGAGGTCTGGAGGCAGCTGCAGCCGACCCTATAAGAGCTGTAGTATATGTAATATTTATGGCAGCAATAGTCACAGTATTCTCTAGGTTATGGGTAGAGCTTGGGGGTCTTTCCGCAAGGACTGCGGCCCGCAATCTCCTTGATGCTGATGTGCAGGTGCCGGGCTTTAGACGATCCGAAGGATCGGTCGAAGGTCTCCTCAATAAATACATCCCTGCGCTCACTCTATTATCCGGCATGATCATTGGTACTCTTGCCGGCATTTCTGATGTACTAGGTGTCTTTGGAACTGGAACCGGCATTCTGCTAATGGTCAGTATCATGGTAAGCTACTACCAGACGCTGGTCAAAGAGCAAGTCGATACCTATATGCCTACTCTGGCGGCTCTAATTGGCAGAAAATAAACGCGCAATAATTGTTGGCATCCCAGGCGTGGGAAAGACCACCCTCATTACCCGTGCAGCTGAGATGCTAAACCAGAAGCGCAAGACCACAGTTGTAATTTTCGGCACTATCATGTTTGAAGAGGCCAAAAAGATGGGTCTCAAGAACCGCGATGAAATGCGCAAGATGAGTGTCGAAGATCAGAGGCGACTGCAGGATTTAGCTGCTCAAAGAATCACAGAAATGAAGGATGACATAGTGATGATCGATACTCATCTTTTTATCAACACAGATGAGGGATACTATCCCGGTCTCCCAATGAGGTTGCTAAGCATCATGAAACCAACGAATATGGTTATGGTTGCTGCAGACCCAAGGGAGATAGCAGAGAGACGCAAATCTGACCAAACTCGCCAGCGCGACATTGCTTCTGCAGAAAATATCCAAAAGGAGCTTGATATCTCGAGGGTTATGGTGGCGTCTTGCTCTATTCTGACAGGTGCGCCATTTGCAATAATCATGAACAATGACGGTCAGATGGGAGAAGCAGCAGCAAATATAGCAAAGATACTGCTAGGAGATGGAAGTTGAATCTTCTGCAGGATCTGTTAATGCAGTGGCCTTTATCGCCACAGTATACTACACACCCGATATTTCCGGACATGATAAGCGCTATGCTTGTTGCGCTAATAATAGCAGTGAGCATGAATTTTGCATTTGCTATGCTCAGGAAAAAGACCACAGACATTGAAAAGATGAACAGAGTCATGAAAGAGACAAATGAATGGCGCAAGCAATACACCGATGCAATCAAGAAGCAAGATAAGCCCAGAATCGAGGAGCTGAAAAAAAGGCAAGCCTATGTAAACAAGATGGCGCTTGAGATGCAGCAACAGCAGATGCGTCCGATGTTTATCTATATGATACCGTCGTTTCTTATCTGGATCTTTGTTTTCCCGGCAATATTTGGCGCAACCGTGTCGCTATCGCCGATATACATTCCATGGATAATGTGCAGTGACGAAAATGTACAAACCGACACCCAACCAAGATTAGATGCAAATGGCCAACCTGTAATAAATCCTGATGGTGGAACCACTCTTAACGGTCCCTGCAGATTACCGGGACAGGTTTACCTGTGGGGTTGGTTCCTAATAACCTCGTTTGCATTCAGTGGAATAATATCCAAGGTGACTAAGACAAACATGCCGAGCATAACAGGATAAGATGGTCGCCAATAAATTATTTAGTATAGTAATTTCAGGCTGGCCTGCGGTAGGCAAGACTACCATAGCTTGCAAGCTTGCAGAAGAATTTGACATTGTGATGTACAATGGGGGCGATATACTAAAGATGCTTGCTGAAGAAGACAAAGGCTATTCAGTTAAAAGAGATGATTGGTGGGACACTATAGAAGCAAAAAAGTTCATGGAGGAACGCAACTCAGATCCTTCCTTTGACAAAAAAGTAGACGATAAGCTAATCCAGATAGTGAAGAAAGGGGGGGCAGTCATTACAAGCTATACACTGCCTTGGCTTGTAGTAGATGAATCAATCATCATTATCAAGCTTTGGCTTAGAGGATCACAGGAAAACCGCGCCAAGAGGATGGCCAACCGCGACGGCATCAGCTTTGCAGAGGCAGAAAGGATAACCAAGCTGAGGGACGAGGAAAATAAAAAAATCTACTACAAACTATACGGCTTTCGCTTTGGCGAAGATCTGACCGTTTTTGATTATGTACTCAACACGGATAGGCTATCACTTGACTCCCTTATAGAGATATCAAAATTAATAGTCAGACGACACATAGGTGTACCACCTTGATGATGCTACCGCAGCTGGAGAACCTTATCAAGATAGATGATGACATTACCAACGATAACTACGGCCATTACCCAGATAAGAGATCAATTGAATCGCTGCTTTACTATGGATTAGTGCTTGTGGATAAGCCGGCTGGCCCTACAAGCCATGAAGTTGTTGCATGGATGAAGCGCATATTAGAGATAGAAAAGGCCGGCCACAGTGGCACGCTTGACCCAGGTGCAACAGGTCTTTTGCCAATAGGATTGGGAGAAGGTACCAAGGCGCTATCTGTGCTGTTGTTAGGACCAAAGGAGTACTATGCACTTGCACGCCTGCACTCACATGTTTCACCAGATAAGCTAAGAAAAGTAATGCAGGAATTTACGGGTGAAATATATCAGCGGCCGCCTCAACGCTCATCTGTACGACGTGTGACTCGCGTGAGAAGTGTCTACGAATTTGACTACATGGAAAATTATGACAGGCTAGTGCTCATGCGTATCCTATGCCAGGCAGGAACATACATCCGCAAGATAATCTATGATATTGGCGAGGTAGTGTCATCTGGAGCTACGATGGTAGAGCTCCGCCGGACAAGGGTAAGCAACCTGTCAGAACAGAATGATGGTCTTGTACGCCTGCATGATGTTGCAGACGCCTATCAGCGTTACAAGGAAAGAAAGGACGATGAAAAACTGCGTAGGCTAGTACTGCCAATAGAGCACTGTCTAGCAGGTATACGGGCCATCACCGTGCGCGATACAGCAGTCGATGCGCTATGCCACGGCGCACCCCTTGCAGTACCTGGTGTGATAGCAGTACCAAAAGATCTACGCAAGGGGGAGCTTATAGGTGTCTATACTCTAAAGGGAGAGATAGTAGGATTGGCACAGACTGCGATGACAAAAGAAGAGATCGAGCAGAATGTCCGGGGTATAGCGTTTGTCATGAAACGCATAATCATGAAGCCCAACACATATCCAAAGGCGTGGCGCTCAAAGGGAGAACAGTCTACCAAAGTCTCGATACCCTCAGAGGTCGACCTTGACAGGCTTGAAAATGAAAATCCTGATGAATTCTGAAAATAATTTTAAAGGGTTTCGCCAATGCCTGGCCGTTTGCGATCTAGCTTTGCAATATTTTTCGCAAGGTTTTCAATCGTGCCGGGAATGTGACAGCGGCACATACAATCGTTGCAATCGACATGACTCCCTGCCTTACAATGATCGGATAATCCCTGACTAGCCAAAAGCACTGATTGATGCTACATTCCTCAATTTTTAGCTTTGTCTTTTTACCTATAATTAATATATTGTTATGCTAACTAGTGCACATGTTATCTGATGCCGGGGTCGCCTAGCCCGGTAGGGCGCAAGCCTGGAATTTGTCAAACCAGCCAGCTTGTGACCCGTGAGGGTCCCGAGGGTTCAAATCCCTCTCCCGGCGCTTTTATGAGAGTATTAGCGAGTACTATAAACCTGATGCGAGTAAAAAGCAGAAGATTGAGATTTGAAAAATGCAAGTGACGTCAATTGACTTAAGACAACGTCAGCAGCTCTACTGCGTCCAGAAATCCTTAAACATATTACACTGCATACAAGTCCTAAAACATCGAAAACGTAGCTTCAAGTATGATTGATTGATTGTGTCAGAATTGAGCTCGTTCATGTCAAAACTAAACACTCAGAAAATCCACTATCAAAGGCTTACCCTAACCTTCAACTTAATTGGCCAGTATTCTTTTTTTTCTGAGTGTAATGCATAGAAAATCCGTTTTAGATAGAAATAAATAATTCAATCTGTTAAACAGCTTTCAAATGAGGCAATTTTTTATGTTTTTATCCTATCTCCACCATTAACGGATAATAAGAAACGCGGGCAATTTTTAAAAAGCGGCGAATGTCGACATACGGAGGGTTGACAACAGCAGTTATTATCGATCGAAAGATACCCTACTTTTACACAAATGCCAAAAAGGCAATTCTAAAGATACGTTCTTAGGAATCCAATTGTCTTTTGCCAAGCATCAGTTGTCTCTTTTGGAGCATAATTGTCGCGTGAGGGATTTGCAAATGCATGTCCTACACCCTCATATAGGAAAATCTCATTTGTAACGTCTGACGCATTTAATGCAGATGCAAATTGCTTTACTGATTCAACTGGAATCGATTGGTCTTGGTCGCCAAAAATACCAAGTATTGGCCAGTCAATGCTAGAAAGAGAAGCAATATCTGTTACTGGGCGCCCGTAATAAATCACAGTAGCAGCAAGCGGATTCTCAGAGCTGTTTAGTGCAAGCTGTAGAGACCAATCCCCACCAAAGCACCATCCTAGAGAAGCTATTCTAGTACCATCTACTATTTCGAGTGATTTGATATAATTGACTGCAGACTGCAAGTTGTCAATTGCAGAGTCAGGATCATTTCTAACAGAAGATGCCAACTCCATTGCGCGGTTAGAGTCAGTCGCAACCTCACCTCTATACAGGTCAACTGCCAGTACAACATATCCTTCTTTGGCTAAAAGGTCTGCTTGGTTTTTGATATGTTCATTTAGCCCCAACCATTCATGAATTATGACTACTGCAGGCATTAGTTCTTGTTGTAGTTGTTGTTGAGTATTGTTTGCTAGCTCGGGGTAGACAAGATATCCTGTCGTGTTGTTGTCATAATAGCTGACTGAACTGTTGTGTAGCCTTGCCGGCGCCTCTTGAACATTATTGTTACTGCTGTAGATATTGTAGCTATAAGTTACAGTATTATTACTGAGATTATTATTACTTTTTCCATCTTCTTGTATTGGAGTATCCGTTTGTGCAAAAGCGGATTCAAAATTTATGGATAGCAAGAGAGATAATGAGGATGTTACTGCCATTCCTAACACAAAAAAGGTAATTAACGATATAGTCAGGAGTGCAGAAATACCGTTCATGAACCAACCGAGTAAAACTATGTTTTAATACTTTTCACTTCATGTTAGTGAATAATATTGTAGTGAGGAGTGTTCATCAGATAGTTGTTAATTTCTAAATCTGCCACTACTGAAGACGAACAAATATGAGTACTCCTTCTGCCATAGAAGGCTTTAGCGATAATAAGCCGCCACACAAAATTAATATTCCAAGAAGGGTAGTGGGTAACCAACAAGAAGGAAACTTACTTTTATTATGATTCTTCCTCTAACTGTTGGCTGCGTGAACTTATCTCTTCAAAACAAGAACGACAAAGCATTGCACTATTGTATCGATAGATCTTCTTTTTGTCATGATTTAAAAATGAAAATTTTGATAATTCTTTTAAACAATTGTCACAGTATTTCTTCATTGTGAAGAGCTGAACACTTGAAATAATATTTAACTCCTCTGGAGTCATGCTCCGTATTGATAATTATAAATTTATAATACATTAAAAGTCTCTAGATGATTTTTCAAAGCACGGAATTTGATGAAAGATTTCAAGTAGAGTAGATTCAATAACCAGTAAGAGGAGTAAGACTTCTAGTTAGACTAATTTTTCCCTTTGATATTATTCTAAGAGGGCTTATAACTCATCCTTACATGCTTTCACTTCTATTGTTGATTCATGTAACGTTTGATACTCCTGTGATATATTTAGTGCATCTCAAAGTTTGATCTGGCAGGAATATAATACACTAGACTATTGAATACCACTTTAGCTCATCTTAGTTGTTATTGTATTTATTATGAGCAAACTCCAATCAACCTAATTAATACCTGTGATCTTTCTCGTATTGTCCAAATCCATGATACTAATGCAGAACTACAGTCTCTATGTCATAATAGCGTTCTTATGCAAAGGTCTCTGGTGAAATCAATGTCGCTTTTTCAATCATCTTGTGTCCGCTTAAATCCTTATGATCGTCAACATCACTGTGGAAAACAAATACCTTATGACATTCATGGCAAATCCATACCGCTTTTAGATCATCTGGGTGCATGTATGTAATCTCTTCCAAGATGCAATCGCGTTATTAATTTATGAATTGATCAATTATGTTCATAGTCTTTGTTCAAAAATATTTCACTTTAATGGATGAAAAAAGTTATTGCTGTCTTTGTGGTACATGCCAAAGATATATTCTCTACTCTCGGTAAGTTTCATTGCAATAGACACAATTACTACTACGGGCATCGAGAGTTAAAGATTGAAAAGATATAACATCCAAGCAAGAAGAATT
>JAICPK010000036.1 GCA_025929855.1 Nitrososphaera sp. | reverse complement strand
TGCTTTTCTTTGATCTTGGTCAACTCGCCTTCGGGCAGACCTGAGAGGACATCCCATGCTCTAGTAAGCGTTTCTTCAAGTGTTCTGTTCTCGTCAGGTGCCTGCTTTAGGAAGTGTTGCTCAAACTTATCGCCAGCATCTAAGTACTTCAAGTCTACTCCTGTAAGACCTGCCCTGCCTACAATCTCTGAAAGTGCCCTGACCTCCTGCGCTCTTGAATAAGCGTCATAGAGCTGATTGCCAACTTCCATGTGATCTGACCTAGTTTTTCCTTCGCCTACTCCATCCTTCATTAGCCTTGAAAGTGACATGAGCACGTTTACTGGTGGGTAAATGCCCTTTCTGAACAGATCACGCCCAAGCACAATTTGACCCTCAGTGATATATCCTGTTAGGTCTGGGATTGGATGCGTAATGTCATCAGCTGGCATAGACAGGATGGGCACCTGAGTTACACTGCCATTTTTGCCCTTGATTCTCCCTGCGCGCTCGTAGTTGTTTGCAAGGTCTGTATAGAGGTATCCGGGATAACCCTTTCTGCCGGGAACTTCCTCCCTCGCCGCACTGATTTCTCGAAGCGCTTCTGCATAGTTGGTCATATCTGTGAGTATCGCTAATACGTGCATACCTAACTCAAATGCGAGGTATTCTGCCACTGTCAATGCTACCCTTGGAGTGATGATTCTTTCAATTGCAGGGTCATCTGCTAAGTTGAGGAATAGCACAGAGCGCCTCAACGCACCTGACTCCTCAAGACTGCGCTTGAAATACTGCGCTTCAGAGTACTGCACGCCAATAGCTGCAAAAACTACAGCAAAGTCCTCTTTTGTGCCAACTACCGACGCCTGACGTGCAATTTGCGCTGCTAGGATGTTGTGTGCCATGCCAGAGCCTGAAAATATTGGAAGTTTTTGGCCTCTTACAAGCGTAAGCATACCGTCAATGACTGATACACCTGTCTGGATAAATGATGTAGGATACTCTCTTCTTTCCGGATTCATAGGCTCGCCATTGACATCGAGGAACCTGTCTGCAATTGGATCAGGGAGGCCGTCGTTTGGCTTTCCAAGGCCATCAAACACTCTTCCCAGAAGTTCCTGTGAAACCGGCATTTCCATAGTTTTGCCAATAAATTTCGCTTTTGTGCCTGTAATTGTAAGACCTGTAGTTCCCTCAAACACCTGAACTATGGCCTTACCAAAGCCCACTTCGAGCACTCTCCCGAGCCTGTGTTCGCCATCTACTGTCTCGATTTCGACCAGCTCATCAAATGATACCTTGGTGACGCCGTCAATTATCATCAGCGGTCCCTTGAGCTCGGCTACCTTTGTGTATTCTACTCCATAAGACGTAGCCGTCATCTCAGGCAACTACCTCCGCCTCTTTCTTCTCTGTCATTGCTGTTGCACCCTCTCCTCCTACGGCTGCAGCTTTGTGAAATTGTTCATTTATCTGTCTGTCTAGTTCGTCAAATTTGTTAAGCTGGTCTTCTGGTATCTCAAATTTTGATTTGAGCAAAGCTGGGATTATCGGCATTGCCCTAATATCTGAAAGCGGAATGCCTGCCTTCAGTGCCTTTTGTGCCTCCCTGTAGAACTTGACCATCAATCCCACCATCTTGACTTGCTTTTGAGGGCTGCAGTACGTGTCTATCTTGTCAAAAGAGTTCTGCTGCAAAATGCCGATCTTGACCATGCGCGCGACTTCAAGCACCAGCTTTTCTTCGTCTGGCAGCGCCTCAGGGCCAAGCAGCCTGACGATTTCTTTAAGAGTGTCTTCTCTCTGAAGTACATGGTACGACTCCGCCCTGAGATCATACCATTCGCCTGACACATTCTCCTTCCACCACTTGCTCACGTCCTCAAGATAGCCCGAATATGATTGCATCCAGTTAATTGAGGGGTAGTGCCTTGAATATGCAAGCCTTGTATCAAGCGCCCAAAAGGTCTTGATGAACCTGATAGTGTGTGTTGTCACGGGCTCGGTAAAATCTGCTCCTGAGGGTGAAACTGCGCCTACCAGAGTGACAGACCCAGCTCTTTCTGGAGAGCCAAGCGCCCTCACCCTGCCTGCCCTCTCGTAAAATTCTGCAAGCCTTGAAGCTAGGTACGACGGGTAGCCTTCCTCTGCAGGCATCTCTTCGAGACGTCCAGACATTTCCCGGAGTGCCTCCGCCCATCGACTCGTTGAGTCAGCTACAAGCACAACGTCGTAACCCATATCGCGGTAGTACTCTGCCATTGTCACGCCTGTATAGATCGATGCTTCCCTTGCAGCCACAGGCATATTACTTGTGTTTGCTACAAGCACAGTCCTCTCCATGAGTGGCCGGCCGGATCGGGGGTCAATAAGATGCGGGAACTCGACAAGCACTTCTGTCATTTCATTGCCGCGTTCGCCGCAGCCAATGTATACTACTACCTTAGAGTCTGCCCATTTGGCGATTTGGTGCAACGTCACAGTCTTGCCTGTGCCAAAGCCACCTGGAATTGCGCCGGTTCCGCCCTTTGCAATAGGGAAGTAGGTGTCAATGACTCGCTGACCTGTCACGAGTGGGACTGTTGGGTCGTAGCGCTCAGCATACGGCCTTGGCTTCCTTACGGGCCACTTGTGATACATTTTTAGATGAACTTTTTCGCTGCCAGCTTTTTCGGTGGTTGCAATTATGTGTTCAATATCATAGTCGCCCTCACTTACAATATCGGTTATCTTACCTCCAGGATGATTTGGTGGAACTAATATGCGGTGAGTCAAAAGAGGTGTTTCCTCTACTGTTCCCAGGATCGATCCAGGGCCTACTTGGTCATCTTTTTTTAGGCTGGGCTTAAACCTATATTTCTTTTTCATGTCAACTGGGCTTGTTACCACACCTCTGCCAATGTAAGCACCCGATTTGGCTGCAATCTCATCCAAGGGTCTTTGAATGCCATCATAGATCTTGCCAATGATTCCCGGGCCAAGTAGCACTGAAAGTGGCTGGCCAGTGCCTGTAACAGGCTCGCCTGGCTTTAAGCCAGATGTGGACTCATATACCTGAATAAATGCAATGTCGCCAGTTAATCTGATTACTTCGCCGATGAGCTTTGATTCGCCCACCTCAACAGTTTCATACATTTTTGCCGTAGACATGCCGTCTGCCCTAACTGCTGGTCCACTAATCCAAACAATCCTCCCTTTTGCTACCAATTTTTATTCCACTCCTCTTAGCATCTGGGCAATGTTTTTCCTTATTAAAGGTTTGAGTCGCTCAATACGGGAATCAAGAGTATTGTCGTATGTCATTGTGCCATCTGACGATTTTATTCTAATACCTCCAAGCACATCAATATACTGGTCCGACACTCTTGCCGTCTGCTGCACCTTACCGCTGTCCTGTAATTCCGACACCACCCTCCTTACAAGCTCCACATCATTTTTGTTGCACTCTATGATAACTGCATTCGATCCTCCAACAGCTGAAATACTTTCTTCAACCATGCGCTTTAACAACTCCTTGTAAGCATCCGTGCTACTTGAGGCTTGCAGCTTTTTTTTGGCCTCTTCAAAGGCTTTATTTACAGCATTTTCAATTGTCATAAGCTCTTGGTTGCGCGCTGCAAGTCTTGCTGATCCAATAATCTGACGCCTAAGGTTCTCAGCTTGCTTTCTTGCAGCCTCGACTATCCTTGTGCGCTCGGCTTCAAGCTTGCCCCGAGAAGATTCAAGGTTGTCAAGCGACTCTTGGTAAGCAGAATCTATTTGAGAAATCAGTTCAGCTTCCTTTTGAACCAAAACCTTGCCAATCGTGTGTTCTAAAGCAGAATTTGAACTCATCTAATCTAATTGTGTTCCATCTTCTCAGGGAATTTTAACCTTTTGACGCAGAACTATCTCCATAGGATGGAATGGTACTCGTCGTAGTACAGTCCCTGCCAACAAGCTTAGCATCTAGGTTTCGGACAAGAGCTCTTATTCGCTTAAGATGGCCTCCTTCCCAGTATATCTTGCCGCATGCAATACATTGGAAAAACTGCTTATGGCATGCTATAACCTTATCTGGTACAATGACATCATCATCATCATCATTATTATTATTATTATTACAACCATCATCATTTTTCACCTGATCCGAGGTCCTTTTCTCCAAGTGCCCATTACATACCGAACATCGTGAGCCAACACCGTTCATACCGATGGATGTTATTCCATTCTCAGTAAGAATATGTACCAAGTCTTCAAGCTCGCTTGCGCCAGCACTTACTAGGACGCCGCGCGCGCCAACCTTGACTATTCGCTTGAATAGCTCCTTGTCCGCAGTTAAGATCACTCGGTCCTGCTTGATGCCTGTCCTTAAGATTTCGTCGTCATGAGCCTGGGCCATATATAACGTATCAAATCCAAAAATGCGTAGCTTGCGGGCGATGTTTCCCAGCATCGCATCGGCAAGAAAAGTTACACTACGCGCCTCCAGCACTAGACGATTCGCCCCTGCAGACCTCACAAATGAATGTGCCCTCTTCATACTGTAAAAGGTCTGACCACTCACCACATTGGTCGCAAAATCCGGATACGTTGCTGGCAGAGCGAGCTATGCCAAGCTCCCCTCTGATGATGGTAGCTTTTTCAGATACTATCTCTACAAGATCAGGAGTTACTGCAATGACGTCTGAAGAGGAAATAATACCGACAAGTCTGTTCTTGTAGACCACACCAAGACGCTTGATGTTATGCTTGCGTAGCAAGCGAGCAGCCTCTGTAATACTCTCCTCACTTTCTATCGTATAGAGCTCCTTCATTACATCCTTTGCCTTTATCTGGCTTGGCTTAGTGTCATTGACTATGGCCTTAGAAACAATGTCCCAATCAGTGACGATGCCAACTGGCTTTTCCTTCTCTATAATGATTATACTTCCAATATTTTCTTCCTTCATCTTTTTTGCAATATCATGGATGGTATCATTAGGAGATGCAGAAACAACCGGGCTGTTCATGATGTCCCTAACAAGTACTCTAGTAGTCATATGTGCATCGGTATGTTCTCTGACTGGCTTCTTTACCACGAAAAAGTATTCGGATTTCTGCCTTTAATTACTTATCTGATATTCACTGGAAAAAAATGTGGCGTTATATATATAATTATTATATCTATTGCTCAGATTCTATCTTTACTCTCGTTTTTTCCTTCTGCGCGAACTGCTGTTTCATTATTGAAAGATTCTCGCGCCTATCTACATATGTTGAGACTCATCACATGATGGTCTCCTACTTAATCTCTATACTTTTTGATGTTTTCACTAACATCTTATTTGTCACCTGATTCTACAGCAACTGACGACGACGACGACGATGATGATGATGATGCCTCTTGCAGTAGCTGCTGTTGACCCCTCACAGTGAAAGATAACCGGGATTGACCTGTTGGCAATGCTCTTACAAATTCGTCAAGGCTTATGTATTTGATTGATTCTGCAATTTTGATATTGTCACCAGCTATTCTTACAAATTCTGACTTGACCTTCTTTGCAGCATTCATTGGATCCATGCCTCCCTGCAGTAGCACTCCATAAAAGATCGAGCGTTTCTTTATTGCTTCCTCCGGCCCACAGAGAAGGGTTTCTCTGTTATTCAATTGCATGATGCCTATTGCAAGCCTTAACTCTACTCCTTTGATGTAATTGCGTTTGCCCTCTATTACAAACGAGCCCTTTGGTAAGAACTGACCTGTTGGCGCTCCCTTTTTCACCTGCTCTGCCATAACCCAGTATGCGTCAGCGCTAGAGAGCCCATCCTTCCACGCCCTGCTAAATGAGATGGTAGCCTGTGCAACCTGATGTAAGGATGAATCAATTGTGCCTTCTTGGGTTGCTGCAAAATTCGCGGCATTTTTTATAATAAAAAATGGTGAGCCGTGAACTTCAGCATGAAAAACAATATCGTGCTCTGTCAAATGCTTACGTATTAATGCAGAATTGGATGATGCATCACGGCCGCCAATTACCAAGAGGCCATCAGTGGTGATAAACCATCGGTAGCGCTCGTACCACTCTCTAGAGATGTGCTCTTTCACAATAACTTTTTTGTGTATAGCCGCAGTCTCGCTCCTTAATTTTCCAATCTGCTCAAGAATCTTAGCACGAGCCTCTTCTATTGATGTATTGCCCCGCTCCATTTCTTTTGCTCTTGCGAAAAGCATGGAGCTTGCTTTGGCAAGGCTTGGCTGCATCTTAACCTGCTCGCCTGCTACTTCAATGTATTTGATGCCCTTTTCTGTGACTAATGACGCAGAGTGCTTCGAAAGCACGTCAGCGATTCCGTTACTTCCATGGTAAGAAAGCGCCATCAATTCGCTTGCCAGCTTACGTATAGCAGCCGCTTTTTGCAGTACAGTTTCTTTGGCTTTATTCTGCTCTTCTAGGTCATGCTCAAGTACTGCGATTTGCCTGTCTAGCTCGACTGTCCTGCTGCTGCGTCCTATATCCATGATTTCGCTGCTCAGCACTTCATCAACTGCATCCATATACGATGGAACCCTTTTGACGTTGTTCTCCTTGATCATCTTTGCAGCATTCGCTGCTTCTTGTGTTATTATTGGCAGTGCTTCCTGAGGCTTGTCATTTAGTATGATCACAATCGGCTCGTGGTTCTTGCCCCCAGTACTGACCTCATTTGCAATGTTCTTGATAGTATCGTAAATCTTACTTACCTCATCGTCAGATAATTGTGCAGCATTTTTGTCGACTTGGACGCCTGCACGTTTGATAACCTCTTCGACAAATTTTTTTGGCATAGAGATATTTCGGCCAATCCATCTCAGCACATCGAGGTTCTTAGCTGCATCTCTCAGAGAGCGCATCTGGTCAAGTGTAATATTGAAGACGTCGACGCCTCTTGCCGGAGGATATACGTAGCGTAGGCCGACACTGAGGGTTCTATGCCTTACTTGTATTGGATTGAGGATCCCAATTATATGCATAATTTCGTTGCAAATTATGATGTTGCCGTTACCAAAGAACTCTCCAACTATGATTCTTACCTTTCCATCTGGGTGCCGAAATTTTAGTGTGACAATACGCTCACTTCCTACCTGCTCTATTAATTCCAGTCTAGCGCGCTCAATCTCTTTTTGAGCAATCTTCTCAAGACTGTTGTTCTCTTCCACAGGTTTGAACATCCGCCTTGTGATCCAGAGCCCTCTTGTTGAGAGAACTAACATGATATCTTCATGCATGGGATGGTGAAGCCTCAGAAAGAGGGAGCTTTTTGTTATGGCATTGATACTGCTTACATAATATCCTGAGGAGCTACTAATTACTCTGCTTCTAATCTCATTGACCAGGTACCGTAACTCGATGCTGGATAGCTCCATGACAAAAGATAGTAATGGCAGGCCACAAATATTAAACAACTGAAAATAATGGAGAGAGAAAAATTTGAATGTAATTCTAACCCTCAGTAATGTTACTTATCTTTCTATCTAATGAAGAGCAAAAATTTTGTGGTATGGGTATCAGAACAGCAACACAGCCGCAAGGCATTTTACTGGCTCCAATTTAACCACAAAACGCGATATTGGACATATTTGAAAGGCTCTACTACATGCGTGCTCTAGTGGGTGTGGCCGCAGGCATCGTCGCCGGCATTGTCATACCAGTAGAGTTCGATCAATACACATCAGTAGTCACTGCCATATTTGTCGGAATGGTATTCTATTTAGCCTCGCTTGGAATTGGCAAGCGAATAGCAAAGAATGTGCCAAGGGACAAGCGCAAAAAAGTTGCAACAGAGGGCATCATGCCGTTTATATTTCTGCTGCTTACATTCATGATAATAGTCTATACTGCACTCCACCAATCCTCCATTGTAAGTTAAATATCACGAGCGTTTATCAGTT
>JAICPK010000046.1 GCA_025929855.1 Nitrososphaera sp. | reverse complement strand
TAACGTCGTTTACCCAGGGTTAGGTTAGCTGTGCTACAATACACGACGAAGCTGAAAGTCCTTAGCCTTGCCTGAACCATCTTTTTATGGCCTATAATGCGCTGCAAATGTGTCTGCCTCATTGGAGCCAAAATCCCGAATAAATTGATCCCTGACAAGCCTGCCATATACCACCAAGTCGCGTGCCATCATCCTCAACCTACTTGACGATTTTGCACTCGCTGTTTCATTACCTGTAAAGTCTTGTGGACCATTTACCGATACTCCATAGGGCATACTCCATCCATAGCACTGACGGACTGCTGTGCGCATCTGATCCATAACCGTAAGCCCCTTTTCGTGCGATGCAACTATGTAGCCAAACACTTTACCCGCAAACTCTTCGTAAAAGTGATCAAGAAAGTTCTTAAGGGTACCGGACATCGAGCCGTGGTAATCTGGCGATGCAAGGATAAAAGCATCAGCCCAAGCTATGATTTCGGCTGCACGTTCCACCTCTTTTGACGCTGGGGCACTTGGGTCATATAAGGGCAATACTATTCTATTGAGCTCTAGTAGGCGCACTTCTGCGCCCTGCTTCTTGGCATACTCTAGTGCAATTTTAAGTGCCCGTGTGCTGTATGATCCCTGCCGAGTGCTACCCGCAACTCCTAACACGTTAAACGTATTTTTCATCTATTACTATTATTATTGAACTTAGCTGGATTAATCGACTTGCTTTTACAGGACCTAGTCACATCATCAATTCTTGCTGAATGCATATTTCTATGGCATGTTCAGCCTGCCTGCGTTGCCAAAATCTAGGCTACACCTTTCGCTATCCCTACGTTGCACTTATGTTATACAAACTAATTGCAATCTATATACGATATTCTTCTTGTAGTCCTTCATCATTTTCATGAACTAAATGGTGATGCGCTTGGCACATGATAGACATTCAACAATTACCTGAGTTTCGCTCTTATTTATCACTTTGAACTTCTTT
The DNA here is from genome assembly GCA_025929855.1 of Nitrososphaera sp. Classification (GTDB taxonomy): domain Archaea; phylum Thermoproteota; class Nitrososphaeria; order Nitrososphaerales; family Nitrososphaeraceae; genus Nitrososphaera. The sequence goes on along the minus strand of JAICPK010000046.1, from coordinate 6,215 downwards.
GAACCACATGACAGGCAAATAGGGCATGCCCTATGACCCTTTATCACGTCTTATTGCATTACCACCTTTGTGGATCGCTATCTGAGTGGGCTAGTATATTTATCCTTACAATACCTCCAACCTGTTGTATTACCTTTGCAACTGCTGGTGGTACTAGATGCTCCCATGGCTTACCATCTTGCATAAGATGCCGAATGTTTGTGCCATTGTACTGGTTTGTTTCTTCAAACACAGGTTCCTCAATTGCAATGCCGGAGTCTTGGGAGCGTGCAAGGTACTTTACAAAGTAGTTGCCCGAGTATAGCACATCAAATGGTGGAACCATTGACCGTAGGTAAGCAAGCCATCGAGCATTGTTCTCATCATTTGCAACAGGAATAATATAGCATCTTGAAAGATCAATCCTTGCTTCCTTCAATGCCTCATGAATCATTAGCACTCTCTCGCCAGCACTGAAAGGATCCTTGTCGATAAAGTTAAACTGAGCGCTCCCAATTATTATCACAAGCTCGTCGCATTTGCTTAGGATCTGCTTTGTAAGTGCCAAGTGACCCTTATGGAAGGGCTGGAAGCGTCCCAGCATCAGTCCACGTCTTGTCATTGTGGTTTGCCTAACTTATTCTTCCACTGCTCTATTTCTTTTGCTTCTATCTTGCGGAAGATCGGCTCTACCTTGCCAAGTTCATGGCCTGCAGGAATTGCTCTGATGTCATTAGCCGACTCCCACATCTGCTGATGAACATTGGCACTTCCAAGCTTGAGCTGGGACCATATCTTTTCACACGAAAAGGGAATGAACGGTTCAAGCAAGATCGCCAAGCTTCGTACTGCATTCACTGATATGTACACAGTTGTATTTGAAGTATCCTTGTTTGCCCAAGGTGAGTTTGTCTGGAAATAATGGTTCATATAATTGCTATATTTTAGGATCCTCTTGAGCGACTTGTCTATCTCATTGCTTGACAGCAGTCTGCCTGTTTCATACACTGTTGCTGCGAGCTCTTTTTCTATCGTACCGTCAATGCCGGATGGCTTGGGCACTATGCCCTGAAAGGACTTTTGCGTAAATGAAAGAGCCCTATTTATGAAATTGCCGATGTTGGCGATCAGCTCATTGTTTATCCTTTCATAGAATGCATCAAAGTCAAAATTCAGATCGTCTTGCGAGTATGAGACTACAGACGCAATGTAGAATCTCAAATAGTCAGGGTTGAATGCAGAAGTAAAATCCTTCAGGCCAATATACCAGCTCCTGCTCTTTGATATCTTTTGGTTTTGCAGCATAAGGTGGCCCCTTGTAGGGATATATTCTGGAAGCTTGTATTCTGAATTGATGCCAAGGCGTATCGCCGGCAAGAAGAGATAGTGATGATAGATAATGTCCTTGCCAATGAAATGGTAAATCTTAGATTCGTTCCAGAATCTCTTGCCATTGCCACCCATGTCCTTGATAAACTTGACGAGGGATGAGATGTAGCATAGGTGGTTATCAAACCATCCGTAAAACACCTTATCCTTTGCCTCAGGCAGCGGTATTGGCACGCCCCATGAAAGGTCACGGGTGATGTCCCAATCCTGCAGTCCTTCGTTTATCCAGTTGATGACATAGTTCTTGACGTCTGGCTGCAAGTGCGTGTTTGACAACAGCCAATTTCTCAGTTTCTCTTGAAAGCTTGACAGACGGAAAAAGTAGTGCTTGCTCTCTTTTTTGATAGGTGGCCTGCCGCATATTGCACACTTAGGGTCCAGTATCTGATCGGGGACGCGGCCACACTTTTCACACAAATCTGAATACTGGTTTTCTGCATTGCAGTAAGGGCATCTCCCAATTACATATCTGTCTGGTAAAAATTTGTTATCATAGGTGCAATAGAACTGAATTACGTACTGGTCGTAAATGTGGCCGTTCTGGAGCAATTGTTTAAAAACGTACTGGACAAACTCAACATTTTCTTTAGAACTTGTGTTGTGAAAGAAATCAAACGAAATACCTAATGATTTAAAATCTTCTTTGTCCTGCCTGTTCCAGTATTCAACATAATCTTTGGGGCTTTTTTTCTCTTTTTCTGCTCTTATCAAGATCGGAGTTCCAAAATCATCCGTAGCACAGATATGGTACGCCTTCAACCCTTTGAGTCTCAAAAAACGTGTGAAAACATCTGCCGGTAGATATGTGGAGGCTATATGACCTAGATGTATCTCACCATTTGCATAGGGGAGTGCACTTGTAATGACTGCGCTTTTGCTACTGCTGTTATCCGGCATCACACTTGCAATCAATGCACAGCATTTTAACCTAACTGGAGTGCTGGTAGTGTTCTTGCTCCTCTATCATTTGATCTATCTTAATGCCCATTGAATCAAGTGCATAGCTTCCAACATCTTGATCTATTTGTTCTGGCACACTATGCACTTTTACTTCCATCGTGTCATGGTTTTTTGTAATGTACAAAATAGATAGCAGCTGGTTGGCAAATGAGAGAGCCATTACTTCCGGGGGGTGGCCTTCTGCAGCAACTAAGTTGACTACTCTACCCTTTGACAGCAGGAATAACCTCTTTCCATTAACATCAAAGCGTTCGATATTTGGACTGATCTGCACCGGCTGGTAGCGGCTAATGTTATAAAGGCTCTCAATATCGATCTCGACATCAAAGTGGCCTGCGTTTGCCAGAATGACGGCATCCTTCATCTTAAGAAAATGCTCCTTTCTTATCACGCACGTTTGTCCCGTGCATGTAACAAAAACGTCGCCGACAGGTGCAGCATCTGACATTCGCATTACCTCAAATCCATCCATCTTGGCTTCGATTGCTTTTATAGGATCAACTTCGGTAACAGTCACTATAGCCCCCATGCCCTTTGCCCGAGTTGCCACACCCTTGCCCACCCAGCCATAGCCGCATACAACGATGTTCTTGCCTGCCAATAGTATGCCCGTTGCACGCAATATGCCATCAAGGGTGCTCTGTCCAGTGCCATGTCTGTTATCAAAAAGGTATTTTGTACGAGCATTGTTGACCGCTACAATAGGATAGAGGAGTCTGCTGGCCCTCTCTAGGGCAACAAGTCTCTTTACCCCAGATGTTGTCTCTTCAGTGCCGCCCACTATGTCCTTTGCCTCTTGCTGATGGGCCATTGAGTGAAGATCACCTCCGTCGTCAGTTATTATGGCAGGTCTAAATGCAAGCACGTCGAGGATGCATTGCTGATACTCTGATTCTGTCTCGCCGCGCCAAGCATACACGTTTACACCCCTATTATACAGAAAAGCTGCAATGTCATCTTGGGCTGACAAGGGATTTGCTGAACAAATTGCAATGTCTGCGCCCAAGCTCTTTGCAGCCATCACAAGGACTGACGTTTCTTTTGTAATGTGAAGACAAAAGCCAAGCCGAAAACCTGCCAGCAATTGACTACTCTCATTAATTGCTCTTATCTTTTCAACTATGCCCATACGGCTGGCAGCCCACTCATATGACCGCCTTCCCTTGTCTGCAAGGTTATTATCCGCTATTTTTCCGGGCATGATTTATGAATGATGGATATGCAATAAAAGCTACTGGTTTTCATACTCTTGTTCGCGTAACCTTGCTCTTCCTCTTCTTATGAGGGCAAAGAGTACAAGTATTGTCGCTATCCAAACTACACTTAGCATGATGTTGGTAAAACTAACGTAGAGGTAAGGCATTGCATCGATCATATCTTGCTGAATGATCTCTAGCGATACATGAATGTCCAGCATGCCAGAATTGTATTCAGCACTATGGGGCTCCATTGATGCTATCGAGTTGGCGCGGGTCACAATGTCGTTTAGGTTTCCTTGTATGAGTGTCAAGTCTGTTTTTGCAGTTGGAAACACCCATACCGGATTACCACTTTCTGGCAGTTCCATCTTCGCCTCTGATACAAAGCTTGCAAGAGCTTCGGGAGTCTGGGCGGTCTGGGCTCTCTTCAGGTATCCAAGCGCGCTGTCTACAGGATAAACCGCCTGCTGGTATCCAAAAAGGGCCATAGCTATACCAAAAATCATAAGAGCCAGAACGCCGGCCATCATGAGCCTGTATGACGATGTCATGCCGGAATTGATATTGCTATAGCATTGGCAGAGATATTTAGATGTGGCGGATAAGTCTGTATTGATGCCTCTGCAGTCCGATAACCAATTTATAGTCAGATTGATTACAAGGTGATGATAATTGGCATTTGTCAAGGTCGCCCAGCGGGGCGAGATTAAAGAGAACAACGGCAAGGAGCTTTACATTAATGGTACAAGAATTGCGCTTTTCTACGCAAACGGCAAATACTATGCAATTGAGGCACTCTGTCGCCATCAGGACGGCTCGCTTGCTCCCGGCAGGATAGACGGCGAAGTCGTCGAATGTCCCCTGCATTCATGGCACTACAACATTAGAACCGGAGAGTTGCTCGACTACCTTGAAGGAGTAAAACTGATGACCTACAATGTAGACGTTAGAGGAAACGATATTTACATCGACGCCTAGCAAAGTAAAAAGCAGGGGCAAGTCCACCCCAAATCGCGACAGTGAAATTATACAATACACTTAGCCGGCAATTAGAGGAGCTAAGGCCGCAGAACCACCTAGTGAGGATGTATGTTTGTGGAGTCACAGTCTATGACAACTCTCACATCGGGCACGCAAGAACAATCATTATATTTGATGTATTGCGCCGATACTTGCTATCCCGAGGCTATAAAGTTATTTTTGTACAGAACTTTACTGATGTTGATGACAAGATAATCAACCGTGCAAAATCAGAGGGCAAGAAGGCAGAGGAAATATCGAGGACATACATTGACAGATACTTCAACGACTTTGACAGCTTGAATGTAATGCAAGCAGATTACCACCCAAAGGCTACCGATCACATCGAGGAAATGATTCAGTTAATTGATGGTCTGATGAAAAAGGGACATGCCTATCTGACGCTTAACGGTGTATATTTCAGAATAAAGTCATTTCCTGACTACGGCAAGTTATCAAAAAAGTCAGTTGAAGAGCTAGAGTCCGGCGCAAGGATAGAGATCGATCCATCAAAAGAGGACCCACTTGACTTTGCACTTTGGAAGTTCTATTCAGATGAGACGGTATGGCCAAGCCCTTGGGGTAATGGGAGGCCTGGCTGGCATATAGAGTGTTCTGCGATGTCGCACAAATATCTCGGCGACACATTCGAGATTCATGGCGGCGGATACGATCTAGTTTTTCCACACCATGAAAATGAGATAGCCCAGTCAGAATCATACACAGGCAAGCAGCTTGCAAAGATATGGGTTCACACCGGCATGGTTACTATCAATTCACAAAAGATGAGCAAGTCGCTTGGCAACATTGTTACAATAGAGCAGGCCCTAAAAACATGGAGAGCTAATCCTCTCAGGCTCTACTGCTTGTCAGCACACTATTCAAAACCTCTAGATTATACAGACGAATTGTTAAAAGAGTCAATCCAAAGGTGGCGCCAGATAGAAACATGTGCCTACGAACTGCAGCTTGCAGTCGGCATCGGCGGCGAGATTGAATCTGTGCAGAGGATATGTGATGAGTCAATGCGGGCTTTTGAAGCCGCAATGGACGAGGACATGAATACTTCGCTAGCAATTGCAGAGTTAGTGAAGCTTGTAGCAAAGCTCAATAGGTATATCGCAGCAGACAAGCTAACAAGAGATATGGCTAATAGTGCATTACCAACTCTTAACAAAATAATGGACATTCTTGGACTGAAAATTGTAGAAGCTAGTGACAAAGAAAGGAAAGAAATTGAGGAGATAGTGGTACAACGCAACAAGCTGCGGGCTGAGAAAAAATTCAAAGAGGCAGATGAAATCCGAAAAAAGCTATTGGAGCGCTCTGTTGAGCTATTGGATCACAAGGGACGTACAGTGTGGGTCAAGAGAGAAAAGCCTGAATAGTCAGAATTTAGTTTTTGTGTATGCAAATATTCAACTAATGATCTAGTCTTAAGACTATATCTAGTGTAGCGATGGTGATAATTATAATACGGAATGATAGATGGAGTGATTTAACCACAATATTTGAACATATAGTATAATACCAGCAGACATTGTAGTTGATATACATTCTCTCTCACTGTAGCAACTTCAAGATGAGGGACAACATTCTTGGCAGATTCCTCTTCACAAGGTTCTGCAGAATATTGGCAATATAAGGAGCAAATTTCAAAATGAGGCT
>JAICPK010000146.1 GCA_025929855.1 Nitrososphaera sp. | reverse complement strand
GATACGATGTAAGAAGAGCCACCAGTGTATTGCAATTTTCTAGTCTCTTCGCTTTGTGAAAGGTGTTTACCATTGCTGTCCTCTTCTCTATACATTTTATCTACTGAACCAGATCTTTTAGGTGTTCTATATATTCTTACCCTCAATCTATATAGATATGGCCCATAAATACAATATTTTTATGTGCATATAAAAGTATTATTTCAATTGAATCCTCTGCCAATTGATCCAAGAGAAAAAGTATACAGGCACGTCGATGCCCTATTTGGAGCAGGAGTCTCAGATGCCCTGCCGGATAATATTCAATTCGACTTCTCGAGGCGGACTGGCCGAATAAAGAACTTTAGCATAGGTGGCAGACTGGCCGTAACTTTGCGAACCAATGGCGGGCTTGCGCTTACCATTGTGGGTGCCCAGTATCTTCTTGAGAATAGCAAGCAGTTCTGGGAGAACTGCGTTATGCCTGTGCAGGAGGCCATCCCATTTGTAAGCGAAGGTCGATCGCTTTTCTGCAAGCATGTCGAGTCGTGTGGTTCTAACATCAAAGTTGGATCAGATGTCGCAATCATTGATGTCAATAGCAGTGGTGGAAGTAATGATAGTAGTAGCATAAGGGTGGTAGCTGTGGGTATTGCAATGCTCTCCTCAAGACTGATGAAACAATATCAAAAGGGCGTAGCAGTAAAGGTTCGACAAGGAATAAAAGGTAGAACAGAGTAATCGAGGCACAGTATATGATGCGCGGCAATCGTGAAATGAGGCGCATGCTCGATAAGATGGGCCTTGACATGAAGACGATGGATAGTGTAGAAGAAGTGATAATCAAGACTGAGACAAAAGAGCTCTATCTCATCAAGCCGCAGGTGATCGAAATGAAGGGCAAGGATAGCACTATCTTTCAAGTTATTGCATCAGACATTGAAGAAAAACAGCGTGAGGTCCCTGCATTCAAGGAAGAGGATGTTATACTTGTCATGCAACAAGCGAATGTTTCAAGGGAAAAGGCGATACAGGCTCTGACTGAGAGCAAGGGAGATATGGCGCAAGCCATACTTAGCCTTGCCACATAGCACTTAGTTTTAATATCCCTCTTACTACTTTTGATTCAGATAGCTTGGCAAAGGGAAAGACGGCACACTCGGACATTCCACCACCAACTTCACATTCTGCAGTCGAAACTATTGTCAGTGCTTTATCTGAGCTTGAAAATGATATCGACGGGATGTATGGCCGCGTCGAGGAAATGAGAAGGCGCATAATTGCCCACTCTGATGAAGAAATTGAGAATCTAAAGCAACAAATAATCACTCTTGCAAACGAGGAAGCCAAGCAAATAGTGGATAGCACCAAAGCAGAGGCCGAGGCTGAGTCAGAAGAAATAGGTGAGATTGGAAGAGCTAACCTTGCCAACATTAGGAAGAACATTAAAGCATCATTTGACGCAACGGTTGATAGTATGGTCCAGGCAGTTCTGGGTGATACTACTACTTTGCCCGTAACTACACAAAAGATGGAAACAAACCCACAACCATCATCATCATCTCCTTCCGTCCATCAACCAACCAAGATCAGGAAATATACCCCAGACGGCAAGCCGGTCAGCTAATCCATAAGCTTTAAAAGCACTTCTTGCCTAAACTCAATATTGATGAAACGCCCCTGACCGAGGAGGAGCTTTCATATCGAAAGATCACAGTAGCGACTATTCGCGGCCGTCCATACTACAATATAACATGTGCCCTTAGGCTAATGGATCTACAGTTTGACTCGCTATCTCCAGAGGAAGCTGCCGCATCAAATGCTAAAGTCATTATTACCACGCAGGATGAGGCTGGCATTGTAAATAAGAAAGGCATAGTCATGATTGATACTGAACTTGAAAAATACCCTGCAATTGCCAAGGCAAAGATCCTGCGAAGTGTCATAGGCGAACGAGTAATAGATGATCAACTGATCATAGGGATAGATCCAGGCAGCAGGATTGGAATATCTGCCATCTACCTGCATCATGAGATCGCAAGTGCAGTTGTCGAATCTTCGCCTCAGGACGCAATTAACCATGTTGCAGTTATGCTTGGCGGTATAGAATCAAGAAAAAAAGTCGTGAAAATAGGCGACGGCAATATCACTATGGCGATACAGATTGCCCGTACGCTGAAAATGAAATTCAAAGATAGTATTAGTATTGAGATAGTAGACGAATATGGAACGTCATTACCGCAGAATACTGATGCCAACAGGCGCGGGGTACGGGATAGATCGTCGGCAAGGGCAATAGCATTTAGGAGCGGAAAGCGCTTTACGCTGAAATAGAGTTTTGTTTTTTCATCATCTCTTAATCTGATGTGATGCTAGGTCATCATCGTATCAGTCTTCTTGTCTCTTTGTTTTTTCTGCATCTGTGTTTGAACTGATGTAAAAAATTGCGGTCACCGGGATTTGAACCCGGGTTATAGGCTTGGGAAGCCCATGTCATGACCAAACTAGACCATGACCGCACTTTAGTAATAAGGGCGGATTGACAAGGATATTAAGTCTTGGTGATTGGATGCAGCATTGTTAGTAGATTGAAATTTCT
>JAICPK010000132.1 GCA_025929855.1 Nitrososphaera sp. | reverse complement strand
TGTGTGTGTTTTTTTCGATTAGGCATAGTTGCGCCAAGTGTGGTTGCATTTTGTGCATCGATAAAATTGTGTGGTAGCCTCATCAGCCGATCTTGTCTGAAGCATCCACCAAAACGCAGTTCCATTCTTGCATTGTGGGCAGTCGATACTGGTGGTCGGAAGTGCCTCAACGCTGTCATCATCATCCATGACCTTAAGAGATATATCCTGAGTTGCCTGGATGTTTACTTCTTTCCTACCCTCTTCCTCAATTCTTTTAGCTTTAAAGCCGCATTTTGGGCAGACCATGGCCTCTTCTTCTTCAGGTGCAGGCCTCAAGCGTGTCTCGCATTTTGGACAAAAACGCAAAGCACGTGAACCTCACTACTTTTTGACGGCAGATTTGACCATGCCGAAAAGTTCTTTGGAGTATTCCTGTGCAGACGTTGACGCATCCTGTATTACTTCCATTGGGTCTTTTCTCTTTGTCGCTACTCTCAAGTGATACTCCTTCGTAAGCGGATGCTTTTGGATAACGCCCGCAAAGTCCGTGCTCTTTTGCTCTAATAATTCATGTTGAAGGATATACAAAACAGAGATATCTTCTTCGCGGATTTTTAACTCAATTTCATTATCTCTGACATCTGCAATTTCTACAAACATATGCGTTATACAGACAACAACTACTTATTGAAGATATAAATGATACCTTTCTGCCAAATGGCAGACAGTTTTATTGACAGTGCCACTCTTGCGAAATCACAAGATAGCGTCAGATCTGATCAACCACTCACTCTCAGTCTAAGCTTCAGAATACAAGGATCCATAAGGGAGGCTTTTTCTCAGAAGAACTGGGAACGAGCTTACAATAAGCATGATAAAGGCTTCCTTATGAAGATTGAAATTGATCTTAAATCTGGCAGAAGAAGAAGAATCGCGCTGATTAAGCTTGTTAGAAAGGCTGCACTATTTTGGACACGCAACCCCAAGATACCACACAGGATATGGGTTTCGATAGTAAAGGATGACACACCGTCCTACCCATTAACTGAAGAAGAAGCAAAGTCCTTGTTGTTTGATGTCAATAAGGTTATTGAACTGAAAGGCAGCGACTTCAATTCTGGCACCCACAAACTTTACACAGATATCAAGGTGTCATGGGGCAAACATGTATACACAGAGCCAAATGAAATTAAGGGCAGGTCAAACGATATAGAATTGGTGCGTGTAGCTACTAAGTGATAGCACACACACTCTAAATATAGAGATTGATTGGCGGTGGTTGGTGACAGCGGCGGCTGCAGCATTGAACGATGGTTTATAAGATTAAACGCGCTATATATCCTCACAATGCAGACGAGTTTACCTGGCAAAGATGCCGAGCTATATACGAGATTGCCAAACGCTAGGATAAAGTGCACGGCATGTGCAAGGCTGTGCGAGATACCAGAAGGTAAGGTCGGCCTCTGCGGCGTCCGGGGAGTAGTAAATGACAAGTTGCGATTGTTTGTATATGGAAGAGTAATCGCCGGTCAGATAGATCCAATAGAGAAAAAGCCTGTGACCCATTACAGACCTGGCACAGACATATTTTCAATTTCTACCACAGGTTGTAACTGGCTTTGTCAATATTGCCAGAATTACGATATTTCCCAGAGGCGCAAGGTGGAAGGTACCGAAACGACGCCGGAGCAGGTCGTAGAAAGTGCTGCCTACTATGGTGCTCATGGCATTGCCTACACATATAATGAACCTTCGATTTTCATAGAGTTTGCAAGAGACTGCGGTATAGAAGCCCACAAGCGCGGAATATTCAATATCTTTGTGTCAAATGGCTATGATACTCCGGAATCTGTCAATATGATGGGTCAATTCCTTGACTGCATCACAGTTGACTTTAAGGGAAGCGGTAAGCAAGAGTTTGTCAGACGGTACATAGGCATACCAAGCGCTGACCCGATCTTCCAGACACTGAAAGAAATTCGAGACAAGACAAAGATCCACGTCGAGATTACAGATCTTATAGTGCCGCAGGTGGGCGACGATTTAGAAGCAGCAAGAAAGCTTTGCAGATTCGTGCATGATGAGCTTGGGCCTGATACCCCAATACATTTTCTGCGGTTTCACCCGGACTACAAAATGATGCAATTTGACAACACACCTGTTGAAACACTTGAAAAACATTATGAAGTAGCAAAGCAAGAGGGCTTGACCTACGCATATCTTGGAAATGTTCCAGGACATCCTTTGGAAGATACGTACTGTCCAGAATGCAAGAGTGTAGTAATAGGGCGCTACGGCTTTAGCATTGACATATGGAACCTTGACGCTAACAACTGTTGCAAGAACTGCGGCCACCAGATACCAATTATCGGCAAAGTTCACAAAGTGAGAAAGAAGAACCCGTTCCAGTTTATTCATTAGACTATAACTGGAAGAATGAATCGTTTATCTAGTGCGTCAGGTCATAATTCTCCTTCTTCAAATGTCAATGGCTTTGGAAAATAATAATGATAATAATAATGATAATACTACAACAGCAATAGAAAACAAAAGGAATTCTCCATAGGCCCGATAATCAACCGAAAGATAAAGACAGCAGCAAGAACATTTAGGCTGCACAAGTAGCCCCCATTTTCCGTCTTTACGCCATCTTTCATATCCCTTGTTGTGGTTTTCTTTTAACTCATGTTGTTCTTCTTCTTCTTTGGAGCTTTTGTCAAGTTACATCTGGAACAAACCTCTTAGCCTTGATTGGGCTAGCTCTCCTTGCTGTTGTGACTTGATGATATTTTTTGCATATTTTTGATTAACTCGTTTTGTTCATCAATCATTTTATGTATTTTATTAATCAATAGATGTTGTTCATGAATCATTTCATGAATACGGCGATCAGCTCTTCTATCTAAAATTAATATTAATAATCCTACTCCTAATGCTATTGTGATCTCTATTTCCTTGTCCACTAGTATTTCTGGTTCGTCTAAAATCCACAACGATATCGCAGCAATTACCAGGGCTATTAGTCCAATAATGACTAACTTGGTTTCATTCATTGAAGATATGGGTTTTATAGTTCTATTTACTTTTTAGTGTTGTAGCGTTAGTGGTGGAGAACAGACGTTTGGTTCTGTACTATTACTTGGTACTAATGGAATAATGAGCACAGCACTATAACTGATAATATTGTGCTACTTAGCCTGCTACTGCTCTGC
>JAICPK010000102.1 GCA_025929855.1 Nitrososphaera sp. | reverse complement strand
TGTTAGATTGACTGATTGATGATGTAAAGGTTTTGAGCAAACTAGCTCGCTTTCAGATTGTGTAAAAATTACAACAAATAATGCTCTTTCTTGACTATATTGCACTTGAGAAAGTATAATAAACATTCAAGTGTATATGTCTTATATGACGATTAAGAATGGGGCAGAGTATATTGAAAGCCTCAGAGGTAGAAGTCTAAAGATATATCTTTTTGGAGAGCTCGTAAAGGAGCCAGTTGATCATCCAATGATCCGGCCATCAATAAATGCAGTGGCAGAGACCTATGACCTTGCGGCAGAAAATCCAGAACTTGCTGCACCCCATTCTTCGCTGACGGGACTGCAAGTCAACAGGTTCTTGCACATTGTAGAAAGCCCCCAGGACCTAGTTAACCAGAACAGGATGCAAAGGAAGCTTGGACAGCTCACTGGCACCTGCTTCCAGCGTTGCGTAGGCATGGATGCACTTAACTCATTATATTCAACTACGTATGAAATTGACCAAAAGCACGGCACTGAGTATCATAAGCGTCTAGTTGAATTCGTCAAGATGCTGCAACGGGAAAATTTGATGGTCGGTGGTGCCATGACCGACGTTAAAGGTGACCGTGGCCTGTCGCCTTCACAACAGGAAGACCCTGACATGTTTGTGCATGTGATAAAGCGTGACAGCAAAGGCGTATACATCACTGGTGCAAAAGCTCACCAGACTGGCTGCATCAACTCTCATTGGATAATCGCCATGCCAACAATGAGATTGAAGTCAGAAGATAAAGACTATGCGATTGTTGGCGCAATCCCTGTCGATGCTCCTGGCATCACCTACATCTATGGCAGACAGTCCTCTGATACAAGGAGTATGGAGGAAGGCGACATGGACGCTGGCAATGCCATGTATTCAGGTCAAGAAGCCATGATAATTTTCAAGGATGTTTTCATTCCAAACCACCTAATATTCATGGATGGTGAATATGAGTTTGCCTCAATGTTGGTCGAACGCTTTACTTGCTATCATCGTCGAAGCTATGTGTGCAAGACTGGTCTTGGAGACGTCCTGATTGGAGCCTCTGCAGCCATTGCAGACTACAATGGTGTGGCAAACGCATCACACATCAAAGACAAACTGGTTGAAATGACGCACCTAAATGAGACGATATTTGCTGCAGGCATTGCATCCTCGTACCAAGCGCACAAAACTCCAGCAGGCAACTGGCAGAATGACGACATGCTGGCAAATGTCTGTAAGCACAATGTCACTCGGTTTCCATATGAAATAGGAAGACTAGCCCAAGACATTGCAGGAGGACTTATGGTGACAATGCCATCTGAGAAGGAGTTTCGCAGTCCTGAGACTGGACCGCTGCTTGAAAAATATCTGAAGGGCCGGAAAGGCGTATCAACAGAGAACAGGATGAGGATACTGAGGCTAGTTGAAAACATGACTCTTGGACGAAATGCAGTAGGCTATCTGACAGAGTCAATGCATGGCGCAGGATCGCCTCAGGCGCAAAGAATCCAGATTGCGCGCCAGATGCAGCTTGAAACCAAGAAAAAGTTTGCAAAGAGGCTTGCACAAATCAAGGAAGGTGAAGCTGAAGAAATAGCCCCTGAGTCTACAGAATACTTTGATAGAATATTCGGTAATAAGAATAAATCAAAGTAAGTTAGATAAGTCTAATATCACTATCAAGTCAGCAATAGGTTAGCCTCTCTCTAACGGTTTTTCAGCTATTGCTTTTTACTTTATCTTTCAAGGAACTTATCTCAAAAAGGATTATTTATCAGTTCAACATAATTATTATAGCATTACTCTGGGGTTGTGTTGGTTGAAATTAAACGAAGCTCAAATTGAGGATATCACTGGCAAGGTTTTTCGTACCATAATTAGCAATGGCAAAGATGGTATACTGCAGTCAGAGCTTTGGAAGGAGCTTGACTTGACAAGCCGCGATGGCTCTCGCGTTGCAATCCGGCTTGAAAAACGATCATTGATTCGCCGTGAAAAGATGCTAGAAAACGGCCGGTGGACGTACAGACTTTTTGCAGTAAAGCTGCCTGTTGACACTACAAGCATTGAACAGGCCCCTTGTTTGACATGTCCTTTTGAACACATGTGCTCTATAGAAGGTTCTTACAGCCCTACAAGCTGTAATTTAATTGAGGAGTGGCTCATCAAATCTTTTGACAATGCAAGCCTGAAGGCTCCAAAACTTTATAAAAAATGAGACTTGCTGACGCTCGACGTGACCAATACCGGCGACTGGCAAAGGATCAGGGATACAGGGCAAGGTCAGCTTACAAGCTGATGCAGATGAACCGCTCTTATAACATTCTCAAAAAGGGTGATAAGGTGGTTGACCTTGGGTGTGCACCAGGAGGGTGGCTGCAGGTAGCCGTGAAGGAAGTAAGGTCATCAGGGAAGGTCATCGGGATAGACCTCAAGCCGGTTACACCAGTTGATGGTGCAGTAATTCTGCAGGGCAGCATAGAGGATTCAAACATGCTAAGCAAGATATCTGAAATTTTAGGCTGTAAGGCTGATGTTGTCCTCTCTGATTTAGCTCCAAATGTGAGCGGGGTATGGGATATAGATCATGCAAGGCAGATCTCTCTTTCCACTATTGCGTTACGGTTTGCACAGCATGTGCTGAGAATAGGCGGAAGCAGTGTGTTCAAGGTGTTTGAGGGCGACATGCTAGAGGAGTTCAGATCGGAATTACGGAGGAGCTTTGGCAAAGTGCTTTTAAACAAACCTTCTGCAAGTCGACAAGAGAGTAGTGAATTATATATCGTCTGCTTAAACTTTAAGCAATGAATCCAAACATTCATCCATCTTAATTGATGACCTGAAGCACAAATGACAATTTGGCATGTGCTCTAAGATCACCTGATACTTGATTGGATTTGTTCTGCGCTTCTTCAAATGTGGGAACATCTTATCGCAATAATTTCATATATTGTTGCAAGCTACCTCCGTCAAAAACTAGTATGATGCAAATAATTATAGAATACAACAAGAGGCTTTAAGACACACACTATTGCTCATCGAGTCACATGGAGGTATGATAAAGGGAGAAAATAACAAAGATGGGAAAGGTGCCACATTCACTTTTGTTTTACCACTAGAGCAAGGAGGAGAGCGTAAAGATAAGTAATATACACCTACTGCTCTACACTGCATTCAAGTGGATAACTCACAAACAAGACAACAGTAGAATTTACGTTAGATGGTGCATCTAATATGTGCGATTGTTTCATCTGACTTTAACTTATTTTATGGTTTCTGAAAATAGACTTGATATATTCTGTCACTTACTAGTAGTAGAACGCGTATACTCGTCTATCGGGTGCCTTGGCAACTGTAGTGATCTAAAATAGTTACATCTCATCAGTTCAGGATCATAAATGCAATATGGCAATCTTCAATACAGCATAACAACCGCATTCTTCCTCACTTTACTGTCCAAAGTTACGTGTGTAATACATGCGGCGTATTAGTTTTCATCTTACAATCGCAATATTGGGATTAATACGCAGACATCTGACAAATAGATGAACATTTCCTTAGCAAAGTTTAAGGAAGTAGGATCGCTTCATGATAGTCTTTCTAAATTAATATATATTCAAACCAGCAAGCTTCAAAAGCCCTCGCTCAAAGAGCTTTTAGCTCTTGAAACAAGAAGAAGAATAATTGAGAAAGATGGCTCTTCGTATTATATAAATGAAATTTCTATAAGACAAGGAGCAGCTAATCTCGCTTTTTAATAAAACCAATAATTCCGCTTATTAGAAAGTGGGTTAAATTAATTAATCTATAAACAATTCAATAGGTACCGACAGAAAGATGCCGTATTATATGAATCACGCCAGCGTAAAAAGCGCAAGTAAAGAAGAAGCTACTTATAACAAGATCTTGGTACTCTGCATAGACAGGGATAACGACATTGGCTCAAAGGGCGGCATTGAGACACCAATCGTCGGCCGCGATGCATGCATCAATGCTGGCACTAGGCTTGCACTTGAAGATCCAGAGGATGCAGACTCAAATGCTATTTTTGGCGCAGTCAAGACATACGAGGAACTCGTGAGCAAGGGCTACGATGCCGAGGTTGC
>JAICPK010000072.1 GCA_025929855.1 Nitrososphaera sp. | reverse complement strand
TAATAATCTTAAACGTCAAAAGATTATCAGTGTTGTGAAGTTGTGAAAACGAGTCCGTGTGTGCGTTCATATACACTAGCTCCATGATGCCAAGTGCGGCTCAATGAAAGATATTTTAGCCCGCCAAATTATCTGTGCATATATACACAATTGAAAAAGGCGCTTTTGATAGTAGACAGAGGAAGTAGGGAGGCGGACGTAAGGCATGAGCTCGAACAGATCTGCTACTTAGCAAAGCAACACGCAGACTACGACCATGTAGATTATTCCTTCCTTGAGGTATTACCGCCGTTCATTCCCGAAGGAATCAGCCAGTGCATGGCAGCGGGGACCAACTTCATAACGGTGATGCCATATTTTCTGTACCCCGGAATGAAGTTAAAAGACACTGTTAAACAGAGTGCTAAGATGGCTAGAGACAAGAACTTAAAGCTGGTGATAACAAAGCCGCTCTCTTACCATCCAATGATGGTCGAATTAATAATTGACAGGATAGATGAGCTGAAAAAGAGCAGATGCATTAGTCAACCAGACAGGGAATGTGATGTGGTATTGATAGGTCATGGAAGCAGTGACAAGAACGCCCATGATGCATTTGTTTATGCTGCAAACGCTATCAGGCCGTACTATCGCAATGTTGAATTTTGCTTTCTTGAACTTGACCGACCAAATATTGAAGATGGCATAGGCCAGGTGGTTGCACGGGATCCACAGGCGATACTAATTGTGCCATACTTCTTGCACAAGGGCGCACATATCAAAAGAGATGTGATTAAGGACCTAAACGCCGCCCTCGACAAATACAAGTTCAAGAACGCCTTCATGGGCCACCACCTAGGAGTTGACGAAAAACTAGTCAATATCATTATAGAAAGAGCAAGAGAGGTTGAGAAACGGTTTGGCCTCTAAGGACGACAATTCCTCCTACCAGAATCAATATAGCGGAACTGCAGTGGGCAGGGCCATGTCGCAAAAGGCTTTTGACATTGAGAAACGGAGTTTTGAGATCATTGAATCAGAGGTAGGCGACCATCAGTACAACGAAAACGAATGGGTCATTGTGAGACGTGTCATACACGCAACAGCAGACTTTGATTTTGCAGACAAGGGAAAAATCATCTTCCATAAAAAGGCCATCGAGTCTGCTTTCAATGCTCTCAGGGAGAGGTGTACTATTGTTACAGATGTAGATATGGTGCTTGCTGCAATAAACAAGAAATCAATAATCGACCTAGGTCTCAAAGCGGTATGTTATATCTCTGATTCTATGGTGGCAGAGCAAGCACACAGATTGGGCAAGACAAGATCAGAGACTGCCATGCGGCGCGCTGCAAAGGACATGGACGGCGGCATTGTTGCAATAGGAAATGCTCCTACAGCTCTGTACGAGGTGATCAGTATGGTAAGAGAAGGCATTACAAAACCAGCCATTGTAGTTGGGATACCAGTAGGCTTTGTAGCTGCGGCTGAATCAAAAGAAGAACTTGCGAAAATGCATAACCTGCCTTTTATAACAAATGTTGGAAGGAAAGGCGGCAGCTCCGCAGTATCCTCAATAATAAACGCCATAATGTTGCTTTACCAGAGCAAAAGGTCATCTGCGTGAAAATTTGACACAAGACAGCACCATCCGCTCGGCTAATTTCCTGTTAGCAAAATGCAAGTGCATGTATGCTGCCAGACTATTCTCATTTATGATAAAGCCATCTTGATTGCCTGTTACTCCCCTGCCTTTCTTCATTGAGTATGCGAATCGAGAATCGTCCGCTATATTTTCAATTGAAGAATAATGGAATTCATGTCCTCTAACACGCGTGTTGCCAAATATTGGACCATTGCACTCTGCATCAGTATAGTTTAGGGTCAGCCTGCCAGTCATCATGGTGTCGGCTTCTATGATGCCAGCCATCTTCCTTGCTTTTTTCTCTCCCTTGTAGCCACTTATCGACCGAGTTAGATACATCAGTCCTCCACACTCAGCATATACGGGCATACCTTCGTCGACTGCCTTCCTGACTGAGCTCAACATTGATCTGTTCTTCTCAAGTCTGTCTGCAAGCACCTCTGGAAATCCTCCTCCAAGCATTAATCCTTGCACCCCCTCTGGCAGCTTTTGCTCTCTTGTCGGGCTAAAAAAAACGAGCTGTGCTCCGTTGCTTTTCAAAGCAATAAAATTGTCTGTGTAATAGAAGTTGAACGATTCGTCAAGGGCTACAGCAATGCTTGCTCTGGATGGCTGCTGCTTTAGGCGATCACGAGCATCAGGGAGTGGAGTCATGCTAGATAGGTTCAATACTTTATCGAGGTCTATACATTCTGCAACGTATTTTGCTGTATGACTTATCATCTTACTTTTAGCCGATTTCAATTCTAATGCAGGAACCAGTCCGAGGTGTCGCTCATCCATTTTGATTTTACTATTGCGTATTAGTACGCCCACTACTGGAACCTTGACTACTCCCGCAAGAGCCTCAGTAATGTAGTCAGCATGCCTTTGTCCTGCAACATTGTTCAGAATAACAGCTGCTATGCGCAGTTTTCTATCAAAGTGCAAAAAGCCTAGTATAATAGCAGCTATTGATCGTGCGCCCTTGCTTGCATCAACTACTAGGATTATAGGTGCATCTATAATTTTGGCCACATGGGCCGTGCTGGCGAAGTTGCTCTTACCAGACATTCCGTCAAATAATCCCATTACGCCTTCTACTACCGCGATATCCGCGTCTTTACATGCTGATGCAAAGCAGTCGAGCACTCCCTGCCTGCCCATCATCCACACGTCAAGATTGCGCGAATTCCTCTTTGTTACAAGAGTGTGATAAGAAGGGTCAATAAAATCTGGCCCAACCTTGAAGGGTTGGACTCGCAAGCCTCTCTGTCTGAGTCCATGCATGACACCTACTGCAACCGTAGTCTTACCGACTCCGCTTGTAACTCCAGCAATAACTATGCGTGAAACGTGCATTAAGGATTGGTTAAATTGATTTTAATTTTAGTTTTTAGTATGGATATAGCTCAAATCTGCTGTTACATCTTATCGTTTGCCAATTAATGTAATAGCAGAGATATGTTTAAGAACTATATGTCAGTTGACCTCCAGAATGCCCTTGGCTGAAGGTCTGACAATTATAAAAAGGATGGCGCTTCCTATAGGCCCTCTCTGGAAGCGTTATTTTAGAGATCAACAACATCCGTAAGAACAAAACAATCAATTCTATGACAAAGAGACAAGAAAGAATTAGTTCAAGGATTCCTTATATAAGATACAACAATCAATATATGCAATGAAAATGCTCGATTGCTTTTTATCTTGATGCATTTTTATCTCTTGATGAGATAGATGCTAGAAAGAGGCCTTGTAATTGTCTACACCGGAAAAGGTAAGGGCAAGACTACTGCGGCGCTCGGGATCGTATTGCGTGCGGTAGGCCACGGATACAAGGTTGTTATGATCCAGTTCATCAAGGGTGAGTGGTACTATGGTGAGCTCACAAGCTCAAAGAGGCTTGAGCCCGAGTTTGAGATGATAGCAGCCGGTAGGGGGTTCGTTGGCATAATTGACGATGACCATCCAAGAGAAGACCATCAGAGAGCGGCGAAGGAGGCAATTGCACTTGCAAAACAAAAAATCGCTTCTGGTATATACGATATCATGATACTGGATGAAGTAAATTACGCCGTAAAGCTGAACCTGATATCGCAGCAGGACATTTTAGAGGTCATAGCTGCGAAGCCTGAAAAGACTAGCCTCGTCTTAACCGGCAACTATGTTCCTCAATCTGTTGTCGCTGCAGCAGATTTGGTCACTGAAATGAGGGAGATCAAACACCCTTATCAAAAAGGCATAAAGGCAAAGAAAGGGATTGACTTTTAGCAATTATCATATATCGCATTTAATTCATACGGTAGAAAATGGGAATATAATAAACTTTGGGTAACAATATGTGTATAACGAACCTTACGTGTGTTGCAGTCAAATTTGCTCATGCGTTTTGAAGAAAGAAATACAATGCACCTATTGGCTGTGGATTCTAGCGGTTATTCTGTCTAGGGAAAGAATTTTCTTACTCACAATTAACACATATTATGCAAAGCAAATGATCAGCGTACAAATTATAACGTCTTAGCAAACTTGGGCCGTCAGCGGCAAATCCGAGGTTCACATAGATACATCTGTTTATCCTCACATACTTTTTTGATTTAAAATGAAGGTTAACACTATATGTATATAAAAGACCCATAAAAAGACTTGCTCTTCGACGATTTAGTATCAAAACTGAATACAATGTAAAAAATTAAAGCATAATCTTAAAGTATGCCATCTGCTTCGTGACTATCATAATTATAAGATGGCTGCTACAGACGAGATTCAGAGGCTTCCTGAAGAAGGAGAGATCGTAATTGCCACAGTCACGCAGGTGACAGGACATGGAGCATATGTCACACTAGACGAATACAACAATATGACAGGCTTTCTCCATATCTCAGAGATTGCAACTGGCTGGATTAGAAATATCGAGCGCTATATCCGTCCAAAGCAAAAAGCGGTTCTAAAGGTAATCAGGGTTAACAAGGTAAGGGGCGAGGTGGATACTTCGCTAAAGCAGGTCTCTGGCGAGGAACGTAAGTCCAAGCTTATAGAAGTAAAAAAGAATGATAAAGCGGCTACGTTCTTGGATTTTATTAAGTCAAAACTAAAGCTGACCGACGAAACTGTCAAAGAAATAGAGGACGTGTTGCTCCAAAAGTATGATTACTTATACGATGCTTTCGAAGCTGTATCAAGGAAGGGGCTAGATGCCATTCAGAATATTAACCTCTCCCCTGAGATAAAGAATGCAATTGAGGAAGCAAGCAAAAGGATACCCATTCCGGTTGTAGAAATTAGTGGCATAATGGAGATAATATTAAAAAAGCCAAATGGCATTGAAATTATCAAGAGTACACTTGCCAATGCGGAGGGAAGTAAGGGCAGTGCAAATAGTACTATAACCTACATAGGGGCTCCTCGCTACAGGATCGTGGTGACCGCTGAGAACTTCAAAGTGGCCGAAAAATTCATGAATAACACAGTTGAAAAATTGCGGGCAAATATCGAAAAGCAGCATGGTACATTTAATTTTGTGCGCCAAGACTCAAAAAAGTCTCATACTTTTCAGCAGGTATTTAATGAGAGATGAAGCACCTTGTACGGAAGTGTCCTTCCTGTGATACATATACACTCAAAAACCACTGTCCAAAATGCAATTTTAGAACAATAGATCCCCATCCGCCTAAATACTCGCCTGATGATAAGTACGTTCGCTATCGGATAGCAGACAG
>JAICPK010000153.1 GCA_025929855.1 Nitrososphaera sp. | reverse complement strand
CTTCTTCACAATATGCGATGAACAAGCTCTCCAAGACAATTGAGATAATGAATCAAAACAGAAATGGAGTTGCTATATTCAACAATAGCGCGGGGCAAGAAAGTGAACAACAACAACAACAGCGAAAACAACAAGAGGTGCAGAATCGAACCTCTCCGATAAGAAACCTTACTTACTATGTAAAATTTGAGTGCGGCACAATTTCAGGAGATGAAGGACCGTTAAGACCAGGTCACTATGATACTGACATTGGAATCTTGAACAAGCAAGACTTCGCAACACAAATCCAATGGAGCATCACAGCAAACAACACTAGAAATACGAATTCGATAATAAGGATGCTTGAGCCCCAGGGCTCTATCAATATTGTGTGCAAAGACCTGCAGAATATCATCGGCGATGATCAGAGGTTTGTCGAAGGATTTGTCATAATTAATCTACCTCTTGAGCCGGGGCTTTTAGCATCGCTATCAGATGGAGCACAGGTCCTTGGTCGCAATTTTGAAGACATGAACAGCTTGCTTGAGGTGCAGGCTTTCTATACAGCTAATGCACTTGATGAGCTTCCCCATGAAGTACTTGTCGATAAGATCACATTTGCAATTGTAAACGATATGAGTGGCAGGATACCGTTAGAAATTATCAACAAGACTCTGGATATCACTGTGCCATCTAGCCTAAATGAAATATCTGATCCAGAAATAAAGGCCAAAGATGTCCTGGCAGAAAAATATGGTCTGTCGACTCAAGAGATTGCCAAGTTGCAAATAGAAATCAAGAGCATAAGTGGGAGCGTCGGGACTATGATAGATGATCACGCGATTTCATTGTCGACTGTCATGCCGCAGCCAAGCAGATAGCAGTAGGTTTTGCATGAAAAAACAATATATATTCTCCTTCATACCTCTCTCTCAGATATGGCTAACTTTACTCTTCCTCCATTACCTTACTCGTACGACTCGCTTGAGCCACACATAGATGCAAGAACTATGGAAATTCATCATACGAAGCACCACCAAGCCTACACTGATGGTCTGAACAAAGCACTTAGCAATCTTGGTCCGGATTGGCAGAATAAGAATGATATTGTTGAAATTTTAAAGAACATTGATTCGATCCCGGAGAACGCAAGGAGTGCGGTAAACTTCCATGGCGGGGGTTATAACAATCACGCGCTGTTCTGGAACAGCATGAAAAAAGGTGGTGGTGGAGAGCCAGATGCTGAACTCTCAGATGCAATCAATAAGACATTTGGCAGCTTCAACGACTTTAAAGACAAATTCTCAAAGGACACTGTCGCAATACAGGGAAGCGGTTGGGGCTGGCTCGTATACAACCAGAATACAAACGGCGTCCAATTCATAACTATGCCGAACCAGACAAGCCCTTGGACAAAGTCGAAGACAGAAAAAGTCGTCCCGCTTTTAGGTCTTGACGTATGGGAACATGCATATTATCTCAAGTACCAAAACCGCCGGGCGGACTACGTTGCAGCTTGGTGGAATGTGGTCAACTGGGATCAAGTAAAGAGAAACTTTCAGCAGGCCCTCCAAAGGTGATGACTCTATATCCTTTTTTGTATCTTTTCTTGATGACTTTAAAGTAAGCATAGGGAAATCATTCTACGAGAATGTCTTATGACGTCAAAATATTGGCACCGTATCTTCATTGTCTGCGAGGCAGTCCTCCGAGAATAGGAGTAGGTACGTCAACTACAATTTTTTAGCTGTAATCTCATCAGCTGCCTCTCTTCATTATACATACAGAATTGGGTGCAATAGCTAGCTAGCTCTTGCGCAAATCTATGAAATTTACAAAGCCATAGCTCTCGCGAGTAGTTCTGCTAACTTCCATATTGTAGTTATAAATTTTAGTGGAGTATTCCCGTAGTACTGGCATCATGCTATCTATCGATCCGTCAAGGTAGAAGCCGGGACAGTCTCCTGTAAACTGAAAGGTGGCATGTACTGCAGGCTGCCCCCTTCCATCAGCTTCAATCCAGGATGCGAATGGGTAAAGCCAGCAGACGCCAGGCTTGTCAGGGTGAATGCCACAATAGCCCTTCTCATCTAGAAACCTGCAGCGAAGCGGCGTCCCATCCTCTGCAGGCTTCTCGTCCTTTTTCCTTTTAAGCGAGAGCATACTCAACGTTGTTATGACGTTTCCAAATGCTTCATGCTCTTGCCAACTAGAGATAGTTGTCTCGTTCCTAACAAATTCCGCCTTCGAGCTATAGCCTACCTTTTTTGCTATTCTGCCGATGTCATCCTTTGTCAAGGGAAGTCTGCCCTGCCGCTCGCAACAGTTGTGGCAATCAGGCCATAGACACTTCCACAAGATGTAGAGG
>JAICPK010000021.1 GCA_025929855.1 Nitrososphaera sp. | reverse complement strand
TGTCAAACACTGGTGAAAGCCTTGTCCTTGCAAATGCAACAGGCGATATTCACGACAGGACACCTTCGCTTGTCGATAGGAGTGACGATGACCGTACTTGGCAAAGGACCCCTGATGGTAATAATGAGTGGCAGTTTGTAGAAAATACCCAGGGCAATGCCAATGATGACCCTGACACTCCCAGTACAATACTTGATAGTGAAGAAAATACCCAGGGCAATGCCAATGATGACCCTGACACTCTCAGTACAATACTTGACAGCGTGTATTCTGGATCAGATGTGGAATGCCTTGGGTCAGCAGACTGTATCGAAGGTGTGGCAACCAGAATAGTGGATGGAGATACACTTTATGTGAGGGCAAACAGCACAGTATACAAGGTTGACCTCGCCCTTGTCGAGGCTCCTTCGAGGACTGAAGAAATGTTTGTCGAATCGACAGCGTTTACTCGAGACCTCTGCCTTGGGAGCACGGTGCTAGTAGATCAGGACGACATGTTACTTACATCCAACTCTGGTGGTGTTATAGGTGTAGTGTACTGCTCATCAAGCAACCTCAACAGTGAGCTTTTGAATAATGGTTACGCCGAGCTTGAAACGGAGCAGTGTGCAACAAGTGAGTTCGCTGATCAGCCTTGGGTAAGAGACCACGGCTGCTAGGCCTTTTTTTCTTCTTTTAAGGCAGTCGAGGGGTTTATCTTTATCGTATAAGCGCGCCGCGCTTCGATCACGTTGATCTGCTCCTGCAACAGTTTTTTCATGCCCGCCATGATGTCTTCCTGCCGCTGGTATGGGTCTTGGCGTGCCTCTTCCATTATACGGTTAAAGTTGCTCACTATTGCGTTTGCCAGATCAGACAGCCTTCCGGCATTTCTTGCTGGTGTAGTTTGAAATGTGGAAAGGAACTTGGTCTCTTCAGCTTGTTTGATACCCTCTGCCTGTGCTTCCTTTGCCCGAAGCTCATCTTCCTGCGTCGGATAAGACATCGCTCAAAGGTAGGCTAGTATTGCGTTTAACGGTATACGAAGATAATTCTATTGCTTCTAAAGGAAGAGTAGATCGCTCCGCATTCTTACCTTCGCTACAGGTGCAATAAGTGACTTTATTTGCGCACAGCAGTGAAGGAACCTGACACCCTTGTGTGTTGTCTTGTAAACGAGGTTGTCGTCTGAGTCTTTTTCTGCATTCAACAGGCTATGTGATAGTAACGTATTGAAGTAATAGTTCATCTGTTCCGAGCTTAAGTTTGCATGCGACATGATATGCGTCTTTTTGACTCCGCCTGTTGCAGACACCAGTATATCATATATTATGTCAAGTTTGCTTCGGTTCTTAATCTTATCTTGTTCCTGCAATGCAAGTAACCTGTACTTTAGGCAAACGTTTATGAACGCTGCGGTAGAACATTCAGTATTCTGGTTACAGCTTGATATTATTTCTGCCAATTTTATGATAATTACATTACAATCGCCATTCATGGATATATTGAATTATGACAATCTAATTATTTGAAAACCTTATATTGTAACCTTATTTACATCGTCCCATGAAGCGTGTAGAGGCGATTATATCTGCAGAGAAGGTCAGTACTGTTAGCGAAGCTCTAAGGAATGCTGGTGTGGGCGGTGCGACTATCCTTGACGCAAAAGGAAGAGGTAAGGGTGAAAAGCCGAGGATCCAAACTGCCAAGGGGACAAGAGGACTCTCTGCTGCTGAATTTTCATCTAGAGCTAATGTAGTGGCTGTGGTTGATGACCCTGAAGTTGAGAAGGTAATCACAACCATCATCGACGCCACAAGCACCGGTTCTCCAGGGGACGGCAAGATATTTGTCTCCACCGTCACTGAAGCAATTGACATTGGAACAAAAAAACGTGGTCAGACTGCCATAGCATAGCCTATTTTTTAGTAAAGAATTTTTTAGTTTCTCCAAGCATCAATACCTCAGCTGCTGCAACTTTGATCACGACAGGCAGGTCACACACTGCCTTACCTATAGCCAGACAGTGGCGCTGTGGAAGCGTCCTCACTATCGATCGTATGGTGTCATTATCTGCCAGCGACACTTTGGATATTTTGTCTAGATCGTTATCGTTTGTAAAGTTAAACAGGAAAATGTTGTCCACCTGTCGATAAATACCATCACTTATTGCGTCGGGCTGATTTGTGATGAAGGTGGTATAAATACCAAAGTGTCTCATTCGAGTGATTATGTCTTCCCAATATGTATCGCGGATGTAAATGTGTGCCTCTTCTGCAAAGAGGAAAATAGGGGGGATTTGCTTGTGCTCCAGCAAGTCGACAATCTTGCTTAATACTAACTCAACGACTATCCTGCGTACAGTAGGCGAAATTTCGCCCATGTTGATTATCATGGCTGCACCACTCTTGCCTGAAATTATATCCTCAAATTGCAGACCTCGTTCACCGTTGATGAATAGTCGTGAGGACTGAATGACATGGTAGCGAGACACTAGTGCATCTCGCACAAGCTCATTTATGTTCCAAGTGTTGACAGCATTACCTATCGCATCTATTGAAAGCGACTGCTTGCTTTCACACCAGTCCCAGATCCGCAAAAATTCACGCAAAGAGGCAGCAGGCATGTCAAGAGCATTTTTAAGCATTCCAGATATCGCTGTCTTACCGCAGTAGTCAAGAGTAAACCTCAGTGTCTTACCTGGCTCAAGAACCTTGATTTGCTGATTGATCGAAGAAGGGACGCCAGCACGGCTCCATCCAAGGCCTCCATACTCGTTGTTTAAGTCAAATACGACCACAAAGGCACCATACTGCACGAGTGTTTTGATAAGCATCTTGGATAGATGTGACTTGCCAGACTCTTTCTTACCGGTAATGACAGTCAGCTTGCCATCCAGATCTTCTGCGTAAATTTCAAACTCTTCTTCGTGACTAGCTCTGCCAACCGGGATCGGAAATACACCACATCTTCCAAGCAAAGAGTCAAGCTCTTTCATCGTAATCCGCCTTATCTTAGACTCAACTCTCGAAGGAAGCCATGTTACATCGCTTGAAAGTTTACCGTCAGTGACTGATGCCCTTATCTTGGCGCGAAACACTCTGGCATCCCTTACGAGTCGGGACAGGCTGCCGATATTAAGTGGGTCATGTAGGTTCTCCATGCTTGATGCGTTGACCACCTCTTCTTTGACAATGTCTTCAATTAAAGCCTGAGATGAAAGGTACTCTTCATCATAGACCTGTACAACCATGCTCCGATTTCTGTCCTCTATGAGTAAGTAGTCTCCCTTGGCAGCGGAATCTTCCTTCATGGCAAGTAAGAGGAGTTCGTTACCATTCTTTGATAGTATCTTCATACTGGTATCGACCCCAAAAGAGTTCTGCGTATATCATCTGCAGCTAACTCCGTAACATCATAGTTGTTCAGTATATGGCTTCTGAGGCATGTTACCTCTGTACTTGTGAACGTAGAAATGTGGTGTGCAAGCCTGAGGGTTTCGGGATAGCCGCCTGCCACTATGTCATTTCCGAGCAGCATACCAAGTGATTGGTTCACATCGCCTACAATGTCTGCTCGCAAAATGGGACTGCTATTGCCCTTCTCCAGCTTAACCATCAGGTTGCTGCCAATAGTGTTCCTGATCAAGCTTTTGATGATATCCCCTACTTCAATGTAGGCCGGACCAGGTACTTTTGTTAATGGAGCAGCCGCCCTGTCTAACGCCTTGAGCTTAGTGCTCTTGCTAATCCCTACAAGCATATTCTTGTGGAGAACGCTGCTCTCTGAAATCTTGCTTATACGGCAGTCTCTCTCTTCAAAGATTGATGCTTTAAGTGAGCCGTCAACTAGAATTATTGAATTTGTAAAGTGACTTGCAATCTCCTTTTGGACGGCTCTCTCTACGCGTACTCTTATCAGACGCTTGGCCAAGTCATCATCTAAGAGAACCAGCCTTGAGAGCCGCTCTTCTAGCTCTGATTCGTAAACTGTTTTTTCGCTTAGATAGAACAACCCCGGACCTATCTTGAAATGCATAAGAGTGCGCCCCCCATAGGCTGTAGCAAGGCCACACTTAATGCCATAAAGACTTCCATCTTCTGTCTCGGCTAGTTTGATGCTGCTAGAGTCTATAGCCGCCACAAGTGCATTCTCTTTGATCGGGCGAATGGTAGTTATAGTTGTTGCACTGTAGGGATTAGATCTCATGCCCCATCCATCAACTGGCATCATTTTCTTGTCGTCATAGCAAAACACAATTTTCTTCCCTTTTAGCACGTCAAGCTTTGGAGTTAGACACTTGCTCACCGATTCCCCTATGTCGAGATCCCTTAGACTCAAGATATTGTCTGAAAAAAGGGTTTTTTGATTGATCATGTTGTTCAACAATATCTGCGGGCACAAGTATATTAATATTGCTCAACATGATCAATATGGTCAGCAACAGATTTATCAATAGCAGCCTGAGAGGTATATTTAAGCAAATATGAGTGGCTCTCCTGCTGAGGAAGTCAAGATAAGGCTTAAGCACGGTGAATGGGAAGTAGAGGTAGTCTGCATCGAAAGTAGAGTCAAGCAGGTAGTTGAAAGTGTGCTCTCAAGCCTAGATAGTGCCAAGATGATGGGGCCAGAAGTGCAGAGTCAGCTCGATGCGTTGAGGCAAGAAATAGACTCATTAAAGACAAGACCGTTCGCTGAACTCATGCCGGAGGGCCAGCAGCAGCAGAAGGTGACAACCAAGAGTGGTATAACATGCAGGGGCCTTTTGGAAAATCTCTGGTTCGAGGGGCATTTTATTAGTGAAAGGTCTCTTGGTGAAGTACATGAAGAGCTATCAAGAAGAGGCTACAACTACGACAGGACTGCAGTCTCGCATTCGCTTACGGACATGGTGCGAGAAAACATCTTGACAAGAATTGGAACAATGCGGAATTACCGCTATATACAGAAAAGGCCACCAAATAGCACTACTGCGCAGGCCTGATTTTTTTGGCTACCGTAGAATTGAGCCAGTGGATACCTGCTGTCGTTATCCTATATTTGCTCGGCTCTTTTTCGTCACGTGCGACATGGCCTGCCTTAACCATTTCAGATATTCTTGAGCTTATAGACTTTGGGTTGAGCGCTGTAGCACTATGAATATCTGATACCTGCATAGAACTGTCCTGCAACCTGCCAAGATCCTTTGCAATTCTGGCAGCTACAAGCTGCAAAGCTACTATATCCTTATCAGATAACTTGACGTCGGTATCTAGGATTACACGAGGACCCTCTGGTGTGATCTTGATGACATGCGAATATGCTTCGATGAGCTCCTGTGCTGCATAGTTGAGTAGGATCTTTCTTGCAAGATCTATTGAAGGCACCTGCTTAAACAGAAAGTTCATCACAGAAGCTGTGACGGTCTCTGCAGAGCCGCTGAACTCAACCTTTACGTCGCCTATGGTTACAGTGACGTTAACGTCATTTTCAGCTTGGCTCATTATTGTTTCGCTTGTAACACAAATGGCGGGCTATATATTGAATTCGTTAGATTGCATTTACTACCCCTCCTTGTTCTCCCTTCTCCTATAGAGTACATAGGTTACTCCAAGCAACCCTGCCGACAGTGCGACGCTTATCACTGTAGCACTGGCGTCTCTCTCAATTGCTGTGCACTTAAATTCGCCGACAGAGCAGCCAGCAGCAAAGAAGATACCATTCCAAGCAGAGTGTGTAATCACTGAAAACCAACCCTTGCCACTGAGCCATGTCCTTAGGCTAAAGAAAAGGGATGGAAGCACAAAGAGCAGATTGCCAAACGCAAGGCTATTAACGGAAAGCGTATCCGTGTTGAAAAGATGTATCCCGACCCACACAGCTCCGGTGACAAGGACAGAGTAGGCGTTTCCAAATATGTAGAATGGGATGCCAAAGAATACCGTCTCTTCTAATGGTCCTGCGGCAAGTACTGACAATAGTGATCTTGGAATGCTTGGTTGCTCATAGTCCGGAAGAACCTGCTCAATCAGAGGCGTGATCGCAAGAATCAGAAGAATGCCAATCCCGTGGTAAAACAACAACATCTTTGTGAGGTAGCCTACCGAAGTGCGTCTATATTTGGACAGCCATGATCTAGGATGAAAGTCGGCCTTTTCTTCAGTAAATCTCCCTGCCAACGGGGGCAATGCATGACTGTTACATTAAAGAAGTTTCTGGCTGATTGGCTACATCCAATCTTCCCATGCTGATGGATACCGTTGGATCAGCCTGCTTGCAGGTAACGAAAGGCTAAGCGATTTTTGCACATGGGCGAGACAATCAATGAACAGCTTGAGCGGGCTTGGCACATACTCCAGAGCCATCATGTCCTTATCGCAGAGCGTGACAATCCTTTCAACATTTTCGCAATACATCTTTGAAACAAAGTCTATTATATTTTTAATCTCCTCTAATAGGACTGACTGGTCAGCAAGCTGCTTTTCTAAGCTTGCAGAATTGATGGAAAGGGATTCAATGTAGATTTCCTTAGTAGACTTGGGTTTGTACATTATTATTTGTTGACCATCTTGCTCATCTTATCCTTCAGCATTGCATTTACTTTTTGACCATTGGCCTTACCCCTGTATTCTGCCATCGCCCTTCCCATAAGTGTGCTCAATGCATTTGCGCCCTTTTCTTTAATTATTGCCATGTTGTTGCTTATTATCCTGTCAAGTCCTTTACTCAGCTCTTCGTCACTTATTGAAAACGCACCTACAGCCTCAATTGCTGCATTAACGATCTTTGCCTCCATATCTTCCTTTACATTTACCTGTTCATTGACCCTCTTCACCATGGTCGGCTCTTTTTTCATCAGCTTTTCAAATATCAAGACAACTGATTCTTTTGTTATGGAGCCTCTGTCAAGCCGTGTAAAGATATCTTTTATCACATGATCTGTCAAGACGGAAGCATCTAATCCTTGCCTTTGCAAGCTTGTGAGATCATCTGTCAACTTAGACGCGATAAATGTAGGTTGCACCCCAGTCTTGGTTGCAATCTCTTCAAACACGCCAAGGTATTCAGAGTCAAAGATTTGACTTGCCAGCTTCCTGTTGAGATTATATTTCTTGGCAAGCGAGTCCACAATCTCATCCCAATGACTTGGGATCTTGTCTGCAAGTGCCACAAGCATCGAGTCAGTGATCGCAATCGGCAGTATGTCTGTCTCAGGGTACATCCTTGCTACACCAGGCCTTGGCCTTAAGAATACCGTGTTGCCCTCGGGGGTTGCAGCGCGGGTTTCAGCAGGAACACCGTCGACTGCAGCCTTGAGCCGTCGAATTATTGCGTCAGAAGCGAATTTGATTTTGTCATTTGGACCTCCTAAGATAACGAAAGCGTCGCTGTCATTCATTTGTAGTCTTTGCTTGACTGCTGCAACTTCTTCCTCTGTTATTCCATAATTTGGAAGCTCATCTGAATGGAATACACCATCTATATCGTAAAACTTGACTAGCTTGCCAAGCTCTCTTCCAAGTCTGATATCTTTGTAGGGCTCAAAGCCGATCATGCCTGCAAACCCCGGCACCTTTATCGCTATGAGTACCCCTCCGCCTTCAAGAATTTTTTTAACAATTCTTGAAGACACCTTGTTGCCAAGAATGTCAGTGACATCTTCGATTCTGTCACCTACTTTTTCGATGTCAACGTTCTTTTCTTTCAATTTCTGCCCGATTACTATCAAGCCATATTGTCTATGCATCTCATGCTCGATCACTTTTACTAGCTGATCGAGCTGCTGCACACCCTTGACCTCAACCACGGCACCGTTCTGTACGGAAATGTTGATATCCTGCCTGATGCTGCCAAGCCCACGTGCAACCCGCTTGCTTGCTCGAAGGAGCCTGCCCAATGTGAGGGCAACCTGCATGATTTCGCTAGGCCTGCCGGTTACAGGTTCCAGCGCAATTTCCACAAGTGGCACTCCAAGCCTGTCGAGGCCGAACTTGCGCACTCCTTTTTCATCGCTTATTAATTTAGCTGCGTCTTCTTCAAGACAGATGCTTTGAACTCCGATTCGCTTGCCTGCAACATCAAGATGGCCACCGGATGCAACAAGCATCGTACGCTGAAAACCACTAGTATTCGAGCCATCTATCACTATCTTACGCATGACATGAATCTCATGCATAACCTTAGAGTGCAGTGCAAGTGAAAATATCAACGCAGTTTCTAGTGCCTCTTTGGTGACATCATGTGGAGGTTCCTCGTCAGCCTCTACAAGGCAGCTAGAACCAAAAGCCGCCTGATATTCAACAGTGCGCATCTTGGAAAACTCAAACATTGCGGCTGGGTCATATGCGCCAAGCTCACTTTGAGTTGGCCGGAGCTTGCGTACAAACGAACTATCATATTCTTTTGCTTCTTCGCAACTGCAATTGCAGAACAGCTTGTTCTTTGTGGCTAGCTGCTGATGTATTTCAAAGCCTACCTTGAGGTTCAAAGATGCTGAATCTAGAGTAGATGCCACTGACTAGAAATTCCCCTAACACACGTATTAAGCCTTGCCAGTTCTGGCAAGTGCTCTTACGAAAGCTTTTTGCTTTCAACCTTTCAGGATTAGTGGTTTAGTGCTACAGTATTTCTGTACCGTCGTGTCACCTGCGACGACTTTGACTAGAAACTGAATCCGTCATGACAAGCACAAATCTTTCAGCAGTCTGAGAATAGTTCCAATCGTTAAGTGATATGATGCTGTGTATGTACCTTTGTGTAACTTCAGAGAGAATTATTACGCACGATTCCATGAAAAAATATCTGCCCTCTGATCTGCATGGATGATACCGTTCTTTCTGCATAGGTCTGTTCTGCATATCACAATAAAGGCACTGGCGCGTTATTTATTGTGCTTCTTTGCGGCTTTGTTATTCGGCATACAATTGAATAGTTGCTTTGCTGAATCCTCTCTATCTATATTTATTATGATATTGAGAGGATAGGTGAAATTTCATTTGCGAGGTTTTCTTGCATTATTTTTTTGGCTGCTTCGACATCCTTGCTGTTTGCCAGCGCCCACATTGCTTTGACTGTCGCTGTCTCAGATATCATATCAGATAGCGGTATTACCCCAATATCTAGTAAGTCTCTGCCAGTGTCATAGACTGTCATCCTTACGCGCCCCCAGATACACTGTGATGTCATGCATACCATGAGACCTCCATCAACGGCTTTTTTAAGAGCGGGAAAGCATGTCCTGCCTACGTGACCTAGTCCAGTTCCTTCAAGAACTATGGCCCTATAGCCTACATTAATCGCATGCTCGATGAGCATAGGGTCAAAGCCAGGATAGTATTTTAATAATATGACTCTATCCTCAAATTTTGTGTTTACTTCAAAATGATTGTCACTGGATCTTTGCTCTAGCCGATTCGGGTGTTTCTGCTGCATTTTTATCTCATTGTTCCTTACAAGGGCTACAGGAGTCATGTCAATAGACTCAAAAGCATCACGTCTGCTTGTGTGGTTCTTTCTTACTCTTGTCCCGACATGGCAGGCAATAATGTCATCTGAAGTGCCAGCATGCATAGCAACAAAGATGCCGGCATATTTTGACTCTGTCGCAAATATGGTTGCACCAAGCAAATTCAATGCAGCGTCAGAAGAAGGCCTATCCGATGATCGCTGTGCACCCACAAGGACTACTGGAACAGGCAATTTCCGGAGTGCAAAACTTAGGGCGCCTGCAGTATAATGCATAGTATCAGTACCATGAGACAGTATAATCCCTCTATACCTGCCCGTCGTGACTTTTTCGGCGACTTTTTCTGCCATCAACGTCCAGTGCTCTGGCCTGACATTCTCACTATACTCGCTCATCAATACCTCTGGATCAATTGATGCATGATTGGCAAGCTCAGGCACTGATGCATACAATTCATCAGCAGAAAGAGCTGCGTGCACTCCGCCAGTGCGGTAATCTATCTTGCTTGCTATCGTTCCACCAGTGCTTATAAAGGCAACTTTTGGCAAATTTTGTTTAGCAGTAACTGCAGGAGTTCTGACAGAGGCAACAGCTTGGTCCTTGTCTAACATTTTTGTTATCGATTTTATTTTTCCGACATGTATGCCCGTGTTATATCCGCTTTTTAATTTGATGACAATGTACTCTTCACTAGCAGATTCATATCGTGGCATCAATAGGCCAGCTATCTCTGCATCCTTGGTAGTAATCTTGATGCTGTCGCCAACCGAAATGCTGTGCTTTGATAATAACTTGAGGCCTGTTTCTTCCCTATATTCGCCACTGTTGTCATGCTTTGTCACTACTCTCAAAGCTATTGCTAAATATATTAACAAATCTTTCCCTAGCTAAAGAGTGTCCTTGCTCCATCCACTATAAATTGGACAGCAATAGCAGCAATGAGTACAGCAAAAACTCTAGTGACAATGATTGAGCCTCGTCTTCCAATTACTCTATAAATCCTATCAACGTACTTTAACACGACATAGGTAATACCTATCACTATCATAATCGATAAAGCGGTCACAATCAGACCTGCCGTCTGAAATGAAATTATCACAGCTGTTATAGCCCCGGGGCCGGCAAGCAGTGGAAATGCTAATGGGACAACACCCGATTCACCTTGCGTCCCTGCGCCGGCAAATCTCCACTCGCCGTGTGTAAGAAGCTCAATTGATACAATAAAAAGCAGGATGCCGCCGGCAACCATGAAGCTGGAGATGGTAATGCTAAAGATGGATAGTATTTGCGTGCCGGCCACTGCAAATACAAAGAGCAATCCCGCTGCAGTTATAATCGCAGTCTTGGTGACAGACTCCCTTTCTGTTCTTTCCATCTTTTGTGTAAGTGCAATAAACACTGGCACACTTCCAACTGGATCAATGACTACAAAGAGTGCAATTGTCGATCTGATTAGATCTGTAAGAAAAGTGGAAGAAAC
>JAICPK010000058.1 GCA_025929855.1 Nitrososphaera sp. | reverse complement strand
TTCTTTGCAGACTGTGAAATAGCATTGTATTCTAGCCTGCCAAGTACACTTGATACCTTCTCACGACCTTCCCGCCCTATGTAAAGGCGTTCGCCTATCTCAACGGTGGCGTTTTGGATTCCCAAAAGCTCTAGTAGGGTCAACCGTTCTTCTCCTATAGCCTGGATTATGACACCTTCTCTGCCTCTAACTGTTATAGATTTGCCCCTTGGTGTAAAGTCAAGAACGTAGGCGTACTCTTCATATTTTCTTGGTTGGCCGTGCTCTCCTTGGCTAAAATTCCCCGCAGCAGTAGCATCCTGCGTAGATGGTGGCGTCGGGGGTGGTGGTGGCGGTTGTTGTCCTGACAATGTTCAACCCCTATTACGGGAGAGTGAATATTTAACTTTGAGTATCTTCTGTCTTTAGAATATTTAGTATCTTGCCAAGTGTGTCTGTAAGGATTAACTTCTTCCATCCAAAGGTAAATGCTCTTAGCTCTTCAAGCGAGGTTGGCATGATGTTAACTATTTCAACCGCTTCTTCCTCTGTTAGATCACACTGCTCTATTAGCTGGCGTATCATCGTTTGTGCCCTTTGGGACTCAACCTTCGAAAACTTCTTAACATAATCGGCAGTCCACCTTTGGATCTGATCCATGTCATCGAGCTTGACGGAATCGAGGATTTCCTTCACCTGTGGCAGAGTAACTATTTCTTTCTTGATTATCTCTGTCATTTGTTTGTGACACCTTCTTCTGCTGGTGATGGTGGTGGTGTTGTTGTTGTTGCTAATCGTGACATCGATGGAGGACCTGCAAGAAGCCTGATGTGATTGAACCTAGTCTGCAGTATCTTTTTCTTGTTACCAATCATGACTGAGACTTTTAATGTGCGCCTTCCAACTTCTTCAATGACTCCTATCTTGCCATGGAATCTGCGATGAGGAGTCGTGTTGTGCTCCCTTGGATCAACATCGACAACAACCTTGTCTCCAACCTTATAATCGTAAAGTAGGTATGAGACACCCCTAACCACATTGGACTTAGTTAGGATTGAGCGAGACTTTACCCTAGTACCATGCGAGTGTGGCATAGCAGTTCAGTGCCATAAGCCTTAATTTAATATTATCTAGCTTCGCTGACATCTGAAATGCCGCTATCTGACAAGGTAAACAGAATCTCGCGCTCTGCGTGGTAGGGGCTGTCAACCATCCTCGCAATGCGGTTCTTGCCGGACCGCTTCAGGTATATCCTATATGTGCTAGTATGGGCTAACACGTGGCCTCCTACAGGCCTCACTGTGTCTCCAAAGTAAGCATCCGGCGTCGCTTGAATCTGATTTGTAACCATAACCGCTACTTCGTATGTCTCTGCTATCCTAACTAATATGTGCATGAATCTGTTCAGACGTTGCTGTCGCTCAGATAGTATTGCCCGGCCAATGAATTCTGCTCGATAGTGTGCAACTGCTGAGTCAACAATTATTAGTCTAGCATTGTTGTCTTCAATTACAGAACCAGCTTCATCTAGTATAAGCTCTTGATGAGCACTGTTGTACGCTTTGGCGACAATTACATTTTCAAGCGCCTTTTGCGAATCAAACCCTCGTGCTTGCGCAATAGAAACTATTCTTTCTGGACGAAATGTGTTTTCGGTGTCGATGTAGATCGCCTTTGCAGCAAGTCCACCTTCAGACACTGGCTGCTGCACCATTAGGCATAATGTGTGGCAAAGCTGAGTTTTGCCAGTTCCAAATTCTCCATAGACCTCTGTCACAGCCTTTGTCTCGATGCCACCACCCAATAGGTCATCAAAGCTTTTGGAGCCTGTAGATATACGATCCTTACGCTTGTTGTAAAGGCTGGTTGCGGTAACAAAGCTTTTGTCGATAATTCCCAAATCTTCAAGCATCACTCTAGCCTTATTGCATATCTCCACTGATTCATCCATCTCCATTCCTGTGGATTCTGAAATGTCCACAGGACCTCTTACGAGGAGGTCTCGAATCGATCTAAAACCGGCCTCTCTAAGCCGCTTCTCTGTGGCCGGTCCTACCTCCTCTATGTTGTGGAGAGATAGCTTGTCTGAAACTGCATCCTCCTCCTCTTCCTCCTCCTTCGCAGTCAATTGCTTGTACTAATTTAGCTTTGCATGTGTTACTAATTAGCATTGATAAACTATGAAATTCGGCGACTGACGTGCAGGAGCAAAATATATATCTTTGTTCCTTCTGGTCTACTTAAGAATAAAGATATGATGGAAAGCAAGACGTTAGTTGCGATTGCTCTTGCGACTATCATCGCTGTCTCTGTAATCTCATATATTCTACCCTCAGCGAGTGCACACGGAGTACAGGCACAACTTCAAAGCAGATTCGTAAGAATTGACAATGAACAATTTTCAGATCAGACCTTGACCACAGGTGAAGATTTGACTGTGACTGGCGAGCTGACAAGCTTGGTTAACAGGCCGCTAAGGGCATGGCTATCGCTGTTCAGCGAATCGGCTAACGCAGGCAACAGATGGGAGTTCTTGGCCCGTGACCCACCAGGCAACATATTTGATATCCCTCCTGGAGCAACAATTCCTTACTCAATCACAGTAAGGGCGCTTGAACCAGGAACGTATCACGTCCATACACAGCTAAACGTCGAATCTGTAGGGCCTGGTCTTGGAAGAGGCGCAACAGTAAGCGTCACAGGAGATGCAATATTGAAGCCAATTCCATATTCAAACATCATATATCAGTGCATAATTATCGGCGTTGGCCTTGGAGTTACGTTCGCAACCAGACCGTGGCAAGTCATCTAAACTCCACTTTCTTTTCCTTTTAATTATCTATTTTGAGACAAATAGCTAGCAGAAGCTGGAATTAAACACAATCAAATATATTAATAATTATTATTGTTTGGCAGTCGTCTGCTGCTGTTCCTGCTGGTTGTGCTTGATCAACTCATACTTTGAAGTATATCCTCGGGGATTTATCATCATCCCTTCGTAATTAAAAGTTGAAGAGTTCCCCACAATGACGGTAGTTATCATCCCCAACATGTCTTGATGCTCAACCATGTTCTCCAAAGTAGTCACAACCAGCTCTTGACTTTCTCGATAAGCACCCTTGACTATTGCGATTGGTGTATCCGGCTTTCTGTATTTCAAAAATATCTCTCTTGTATCTTGCAGCTGATGAACTCTTTTTTTACTTGCAGGATTGTATATGACAGTCACATAGTCGCCCATGGCTGCAGCTTCGACACGCTTGACTATAATATCCCAGGGAACTAGCAAGTCGCTCATGCTGACAACTGCAAAGTCAGTCATGAGTGGCGAGCCTACAAGCGCAGCGCATGAATTAAGCGAAGATACGCCTGGAATACACTCGACATAGATGCTGCTGTTGTCCTGCCTGTTCCAACCTTTTTGAGCCAAGATTTCATATATGAGCCCAACCATGCCATAAATGCCCGGATCGCCGGACGAAACAACTGAAACGATTCTGCCCTTCTCTGCCAAGTCGATCGCTTGATTTGCTCGATCCACTTCTTGAGTCATAGCGTAACGGTAGACCTCCTTGCCTGCTATCAGATCTTCAACTAGACTAACGTAAGTATCATAGCCAATAATGACTTCACTTTCCTCAATGACCTGCTTTGCTCTATATGTCATATGATCATGGCTGCCAGGTCCTACTCCAACAACATACAACCTACCCTTCTTGGAGCTCATACTGCTCACATCAGAGTCAATAGAAATCCAATTTATCCTTTTCCAGAACTTTCAGCAAGCTCAAACTCCTCATGCAAAGCTCGTGCAGCCTGCTCGCAATCACGGTCATTGACAACAAAAGCCAAGTTGAGCTCAGAGGATCCTTGTGTTATCATTATCACGTTGATGCCATGCTTTGCCACAGCCCCAAATACTTTGGCTGCTACTCCTTTGATCCCTCGCATGCCCGATCCTACTACTGCAATGACTGCAACATCGTCGTTGACATTTATCTGCTTTATGACCTTTCCAAGTAGGCTCAGCTCCAAAGTGGTGATAGCCCTGTCAAGGTCTGTCTTTCTGACGAGCATTGAAATGCTAGATTCTGAGGGGCTCTGAGATATCATCATAATGTTAATGCGGTTCTTGGCAAGGGTGTCAAAGATCTTGGCTGCAGTGCCCGGCGCGCCAACCATACTACCCCCGCTCACATCAATAAGAGCGGTATGGCGTATCACGCTTACAGACTTTACTATTTTCTGCGATTCCTTGCTTGGGTTTTGTGTAATGATGGTGCCAGTATGCTTCTCATTAAATGTATTGCGGATTCTTATTGGAATCTTGGTATCAATGACTGGCTCAAGAGCGCGCGGGTGCATGTATTTTGCCCCAAAGAGTGCCATCTCCATCGCTTCAGCAAATGACACTTCCGTGAGCACCTTAGCATTCATGACCAGCTTTGGATCTGCTGTCATCAGTCCATCAACATCGCTCCACAACCACACTTCTTCAGCTCCTATGCTTACAGCTATTATCGTAGCAGTATAGTCAGATCCGCCTCGTCCGATAGTGGTGATGTTGCCATACTGGTCGGCACCAATAAATCCAGTTACCATGGGCACGACATCCTGCTTGAGCATAGGCTCAAGCTTATGGCTCACCTTAAGCTTTGTTGTGTCCATTAGAGGCCGAGCCTCACCAAAGTTGCTGTCGGTGAGTATGCCTACCTCCTTACCTGTAAGGTGTTCTGACTTCATGCCAAGGTCTTGTAGAGCAAACGACACTATAGGAGTGGAGAGGCGCTCGCCAAACGACATCAGATAGTCAAGTGATTTTGTGGTAACTTCTCCTAATAGCACAATGCCGCCAAGTACATCTTCCAGCTCACTGATTATCTTCTTCACTGTGGCGAGGGCGTCGCTTTTCAATTTTTTGTCTGAAATTGCGCCCTCTACAATTTGCATGTGAGTATTGGTACACTTTTTGACGAACTCGTCTAGCGACGTCTTATCTCCTCGCTTGACGCTGTCTGCTATCGAGAGCAGGCCATCAGTCATACCTCGAACCGCAGAAACCACGCACACTATTTCATTGCCTTTCTTATGGGATTGTACCAACTGTGCAATATGCCTTACTTTGTCTGAGGAGTCTACTGCAGTTCCCCCAAACTTCATCACCAGGCGCATATGTGTTCTAATCCTGAACTCTAGGTGCTAGATAGAAATGGATCCTCCCTACATTTGCTATCTTGAACTCAAGCCGGAGTGGCATTTTACTTGAATACTCGGCTGTCACTGAGCCACCCATTGATACGACAGCCTTTGTAATCTTAGACAAATAGTCAATGCTGTATGTAGCCTTGCTTTCCTCCTTAGCCTCAAGCTCCTCAAGCCCTTCATTTCCTGCCTCAAGAATAATGTCAGCTTCGCCGGAGTCTCCCCTCCCAGAAAAAGTTATCCTGCCTGATTTCGATTCAATAGAGATGTATTCAGAGACCACCTGAACATCAGACAACACTTTGTCAAATGCTATAGCCGTGAATACAGCTTTGGAGTTAAAGTTGAGCTTTGGCAGCGGGGTGGAGCTTGCCGAGCTCTCTATCAGGCGGCTCTTATATTCCCGCTTGTAACTGTTCGACATTTTTAGATGCAGCATGCTATCGTCGCCAACGCTGATTTCAACTGCGTCCTTCTTGTCAGCCCTTTTTATCAGCTTTGAAAATTCGTCGACCCTGATTCCGAATTTTACCAAGCTGTCGCATTCATACTTTTCAAATGCGTGGTTGGGCCAATGGATATCTATAAGCGCAATGTGCGAAGGGTCCATACCTCTAAAAGAGATGCCCTCTGCTGCAGCTTCAAAAGTCGCCTCGTCTACAAGGGTCGAGATTGCAGAGGCCACAGCCTTCCATTCGTCCGGTGACTTGCTCCTAGCTACAAAAACCAAATTCACCTATTTGGCAGCGCTATTTGGATTTTAAACATTGCTCTCTATTATAGCGACCTGTCCAAGTTAGAGTCTTGTATGCTGCTGCATGTGTGCGCCCTAATTTTTTTAAAATAGGGTGGCGGCTATACCTTTGTAGAAACTAGATTCAATCTGTATAGTGTGTAGAGATGCCTCTGTCTCGCCACAGCGTGTGTGTGTGTGTGTGTGTGTGTGTTTTTTTCGATTAGGCATAGTTGCGCCAAGTGTGGTTGCATTTTGTGCATCGATAAAATTGTGTGGTAGCCTCATCAGCCGATCTTGTCTGAAGCATCCACCAAAACGCAGTTCCATTCTTGCATTGTGGGCA
>JAICPK010000094.1 GCA_025929855.1 Nitrososphaera sp. | reverse complement strand
TTGACGCACCTAATAGATGAACCCACATGACGAGCCCGTCTGCTACTGCCATATATCATGATTTTTCATATTTTCGTAATATATTATTGATGCTATATTTCAGGCAAAAATTACATTGTGGGTGGATTTTACGCATTGGCCACCTCGATTCAATCATTATTAGATTATCAGTGGAGAATGATATTGGTCAGAGCCTATGTTGGTCAAGAAGTTTTGTACATGTTGTGTGAACGTAACATTAGTTGCAGCCTATATCACGCAACGTTTGGTAGAAACTAATTCAGATTTGTAAGGAGACATAGAAATTCTTATCATTATTGTACTAAAATGCTACAATATCACCAAAACATGGAGCATGTCCATAAAACTAGGTGTATCAGATGAGTTCTATAAAGAAATGTCTGTTTTTTCCTTGTTGTTATTGGCCAAGATACTTATTCTTTCTTGAGGTTTCTCTTCTTGGAACTAATGTCGTGAGACAATCTGCATTACTACATATGGATGGCAAAAAACTACACAGTCACTAACAGAAAGAAGTACTCTAGCCTAAGCTGATGCATTTTAATGTTCACAAATTTGAATTAGTCTGCGTTATTGAGTTGCTGCCTTTCTACATCAATTGCCAGATGAAATGATCAAAAAGGATTTTTTTCCAGAAAGGTTTTAATCAGCTCCGTTAGACAGCTAGCACCGTATTTGATAATAGGCCCGCGAAGACTTGTGCTTATTGGTGCCATTGCTGCAGTCGCCCTTGCAATCATTTTCTATCCCATTATTGTACAAACTCCATTTGACCCGGAGAGAGTAGCAATCCAGCTGACGGGAGTCGAACTCTTATCGGGAGGTGAAGGCGAACAACGGCTCGATCTTAGAGTCGCACTCCAGCTAACAAACACCAATGAATTCACGCTAACCACTTCTAAGGTCGCATATGATCTCTTTGCAGATGGTGCTCCAGTTGGCTCAGACACAATATCATATGAAGATGTTCCTGTCACTGGTAGGCCTGCGCTCTTTCCAAACCAGCCAGTGACTATATCTGACACCCTGACATTGCAATATACTGATGAGATGGCCTCTCTCTTCAGCAGGATATTAAATAATAGCACCGATATCACTTGGCGCATAAGTGGCTCTGCCACAATCGAGTCTGGCACGACACTGCAGGAAAAGAGGTTTTCTGGTGAAATATAATAAAAGAGGAAGAGAAAGAATCATGCGGTCACCGGGATTTGAACCCGGGTTACGGGCTAACTTCGCATTTTGCATGGAAGGCCAGTGTCCTGACCAAACTAGACGATGACCGCCCTCTGTCCTACGCTTATACAACCCAATATATAGTATATTCAACGCAGCTACTGCTTTGTTCGGTGCTTTTTCCCTTCTGGGCTGTTCTTTTCTCTATTCTCTTTTCTTCTCTATCAAAGAAGAAGGAGAGTTAGCATTACCAGAAGAAATCTCTTATGCAATCATATATGTTGCATAGCGCTAGCTTCGAAGATTAAGAATGGATACCGCAGGCTGAAGGGTCAGAAATCTATTCTTATGTCTAAAACTAAAAGCCTAGTCTGGAAACACGATATCAAGAAGCATGTCCACTGCCTTATTCTTGGTCTGCTGCTTATAATTCTCCATACTTTTTTTGGGAACATCAAGTGCCTTTTCTCTCTCTACCTCATCTACTGGCCGGTGATCAAGGGCACCATAGAATTGTACCTTGTAGCCTTTAAGCCTGCCCACGATCGTAGACTTGAAAATGTCGTGCAGCCAAACTGAGCCGATAAAGTAGATAAAAGGTGGGTTTGGCTTGCTCCTTATCATATCTGCCATTCTGCTGATAGTCTGAGCCATGTTCTGCGAGTCAGTATCTATTGCAATAATTTCGTCCCTTATTCCGCCCTTGACTAGTTCCTGTTTA
This sequence comes from Nitrososphaera sp., assembly GCA_025929855.1. GTDB lineage: Archaea > Thermoproteota > Nitrososphaeria > Nitrososphaerales > Nitrososphaeraceae > Nitrososphaera. The sequence continues at coordinate 2,520 of JAICPK010000094.1, read as the reverse complement.
ACCTTTTCAGCTGGCCCGCGAGCTCCTACTATCATGACCATAGTCTTATGCTTGTCTGGCCTTGACTTCATGATCATCCCATAAGTTTCAAGGCCGACCTTTATGCGCTCTTTGATATAATCTGGGAGATCGCCACCCGCTGCCACTTGTTTGCTCTTGTGTATTGCATATAGAACGAGGAGATTGCCGTCAGTAAAACGGTGTTCGGACATTTTCTAATACCACGTCGAAGTCACTTTTTTTGGAATCGAAATCTGCCTTTCAAGCTCATCTAGGCGCTGTAGAGATTCTGGATTCTTTTGCAAGTCATGAAACTTTTTGTCATGTCTTATCTTTCTGACAACATTTAGTACTTCATCTGTTGAGACTCCATGCTTTATGTCATACTCAATTTGCTTGGCACAGCTTGAGACTGTGCTATATCTTTTGTAATTTCGTTTTTCAAAAGAAGATGCATCAGGAGAAATACCCTTTACGAAACGGATGATCACCTTTTCAACGTGTTCAAGATGCCAGTCTTTCATAGCATAATTATTGGGCTTCATATAACTACTATGTTATTGTCTATGATGTAGAGGTTATTTAATCTCTTGTCCTGATCTAAAGATATTCAGAAAGATCTATTTTTTCTTCCCCAGGAATCTTTGCGATCTCAAACCTCTCTTTTGCCTTGAGTATAGTGGCAGTCGCGTCGATGCCCACCTTCGTCGTAAGTAAATTATCTTGTTCGCTTGATGGGTCTAAACTAGATCCTTTTGTATTTGCAATTATAATAAAGTCTCTATCTGCTTGACACCTTGTGGCGACTGCATATTCGACTGCATATTCGACTGCAATTGGGTCAGTGGGGTTAATATCGTCATCTACCACTATTGCCATCTTGAGAGAGGGATGAGCTGTAAATGCCGTCAAGAGCGCATTCTTGGGTTCGCCTTCTAGACGCTTCTTTATCTGTATTACCGCAGATAGTCAGTTGCTGCCGCCCTCTGTAAGGTGCACGGACTGAGTTGTAGGCACCACATTTTTAATATTATCATACATTTTTGCCTCAACCGGCATGCCCATTAGTAGACGAAGTTCGGCATAGCCAGGCAGGATATCATGGTAGATGGCATAATTGCGGAGCATTATCCTCTTCAGCTCAAATACTGGCTGTTTGCGTTTGAAATCATATGTGCGGAGCATTTCGACCATCCATTCCTCATACGTCTTGTCATTTAGGATCTTTCCTTCAAGAACGATCTCGGTATGACCTGGCACGTATAACCGCGAATAGCTTGTCTGTGAGAGCGCAAGCTTACCGTCAAGAAGGGAATTAGCTATCTGCATCTCATCTACCCACATATGCTGCCTGATATGCTGCAGCAATGTTGACTGCAGGGTGGACTCCGATCCCTATTGCAATATTCAAGTCTTCGCCATGGTCGCGGGCGTAAGTGAAGCACTTATGAAGATGTCTGCCCTCTACCATGCGTATTGCCATGTGATGTTCATCAAGGCGCAGAAGTCTGTGGGTCGACTGGTTCTGCTTGTCATTTTCCTGGTCCCTTGAAATACTATCGAGGATCTAATGAATGATCCGGCGTCCTTTTCAAAATGGGTTACTATAGGAAGGTCGTATAAGCTTGTGGATGAGTTTTCTTCAAATAGCCCGCCGCCTTCAGTCCGTGTAGGCTCTGATAGGGCATTGAGAGCTTCACTAACTCGAGAGTGGATATTCTTCTTTACCTCTTCCTCATGCGATTTGTGAGACGAACCTCCAAGAGCAAGGTAAAACCTTCTGGGGGTCGCTATAATATTGCACGCGACTCTGATCTTACTACCGCGCACTTTTTCAAAGAGTACTGCCTGCCTGCTTGCCATCTAATCTTGCACTAACCGCTGCAATCTCATATTCTGTATTAACGTCACGCTTTACGCTGACGAGTTCATTATCACTTTGAAGCGTCAATAAAAAACTGCGCAAATCCTCGCTATTGTTTTTCATATTTTCTACTGTTGACAGTATTCATTACCTCTTCCATAATTGCCTTCATGTCGTCAAGCTGAAGCTGACTCTTGCTGTGTAACGATACCAACGATATGCCGTTTATCATGGATGATACCTTCTCTGCCACCGTACTGATAAAAATCGAATCGTACTTGCTTGGTATAACCTTAGCCGTGCTAATCTTGTTTGAAGCACTGATAGCAATTGAAACAGCGCCTATGCGTGGTTGGCCTTCCGTTATCACCATAAAGCAGCCATTTTGGAAAAAGGTAGTGCTGAGTAAAAAATTACGTGTAGTGCTTGGGCTGACGATCTTGGTTACAAAAACTTCCGGCTCGGTTTCCATTGGCCTACCTTATACGAACAGTAATTGGCTTGGCCACTTTGAGCTCATTTTGCTTTCTCGTCCTTGCCCTAAGTTTTGCCTTGTATTTCAAATTCCTAGGCTTAGTCCTCAGCCTATATCCACAGCATGGGCACCAAAGGCCATCCCACTTTATAAATATCTCACATATCTGGCATCTTTTCTG
>JAICPK010000041.1 GCA_025929855.1 Nitrososphaera sp. | reverse complement strand
CTTGCTATTTGCTCCTTTTCTGCTTGATCCCAATTTCGTTCTTGAAGCTTCTTCATTATAAGATCAATTTTTTCTTCTATTCTCTCACTAGATTCTTTTGATTGAGGTGAGCCTACATACAATAGGAACGATAATCCTGCCACCTGCCACATAAGTTGCAGAAACTCTGACTGCCAGTTTTCCATTATATCTCGAAATGTCACATTAAGATACTCGCCAGTCCGAACGGGCTGACTATGCACTTGCTGTTCCTGCACGTATGCAAACCATGCAGATACCCAATGCGCAGTCAAGCTGATTAGGAAGAACCCTAACGTAACCCAAAGAAAACCGCGCCTATTTTTCTGCAGCTTGGTAAGCAGTAATATCCTATTGGAGGCGCCCTTCTTGTTATAAGATTCCGCCATCCTGAAAGTTTAATGGAGTTTATTCCATAAAGATACTATAGTATCTCCTATCAAAGACATTATGGTAACATAGTTGGGCGCTAAAATGCTATGCTGACCTTCTTGGTATCCGACTTCAAGCGTAAACCATGTTGTGAGGCAATTCAAGAAAGTAAGAGAAGTTTATGGCAACTATGAAGTGAACAAAGATTCACTTTCTGTATGCAGATGTAGGTCCCTCTTTTTTCTTCATGTAGCTGGCTTGTGGTATTGGGGTGCTAATGCAATAAAGGCTGCTGCATTTTTTTAATAAAGTGAACAATATTTTTTATGACCTTGTCTAAAGTGGATTGATGGATTTATTGCTATGATGGAACAATGGCAAAAACAATGGATCTTAAACCTAATGATGTCATACAATGGCAACAGATTATTGGCAGCAAAAAGAATGTCTGAAATTACTAAAAAAGGAATACGAGAATGTTGGCAACTACTGGATGACGCTGTACCAATGAATACCGTAGAACGAATAAGATATTGTTCGCTTGGGATAGCGGATTGATGTGATTTTACTAGTGAACTGACTGATAGAGTCCATACTGCCTAGTTAGAACAAGAAGAGAACGACATATTTTATTTCGTACCTTCTGCCTACTTGCTTCCTTGCTTATTTTGCAGTTATATAAGACAGTAAAGTCTGCCAATGTCTGCGTGTCTGTTTAATGTCTTGTGTGATATGATCAAAATATCTCTGTAAGTATTGCAAATATTGCATCTGAATCTTAACGCTCAAATATGTTACAGTGCTTATAAAGCAAATGGAATCGCAGCCGGTAGCAAGCAAACTTGGTCAAGAAGAAATAATTTACCTTGACTGGAACAATGCCTTTGATATTCTAGAAAAAGCATACAGGTCCGGCCTCTTTGTTTTGATTATTGGTCCAAAGGGCACCGGCAAGACTACTCTTGTAAGGAGATTTGCTTCAGAAATGAAAAAGGAACTTGATTCTGTCAACTTTTCACTTCGCACAAGAGAGTCTCATCTAGTGGGTTCGAGAACTCTCAGCAAGGGCGAAATAAACTTTGTCGAAGGTGTGCTGGTAAAGTCGATGCGCAGTGGCACTCTGTTGTATCTTGATGAGCTAAATGCAGCAGAGGCAGATGTGCTGCTGAGACTTGACGAAGCGCTAGACGACAGGCGACAGCTTGTGCTAAAAGAAGCAGAGGGCCAGGTTGTCAAAGCAGCAGATGACTGGTTTGTAATAGCCACGATTAATCCATTATCGCACGTTGGCACAAAAGAGTTACCACCGCAGCTCCTGAGTAGGTTTCCTGTGAGGATGAGGCTTGACTACCCACCGGAAGATGTCGAGCTTGATATTGTTAGCCGCCACGTAAAAATTGACGATTCAAAGGTCAAGGATATCAAGCATGCAATCCAGCTTGCCAAGAGTCTGCGGGAGGCAGCGGCAGTTGAAGAATTGTATTACAGCCCATCGATACGCGAGACAATAGCATTTGCAAAGATGCTCAACACTGGACTTTCTGGCAGGCGGACCGCCGAAGTTGTATATGCAAACACATACGATCAATGGGGGCAAGTTGAGTATCAGAAAGTGATGGATATGATAACGTCAATTTTTGGCGACAGTTAATGGTCAAGATCGCAAGCCCTGTAATGCGAAACGATGTTTTGCTAGACATTGCGACTTTTCTTGCCAGAAGATGGTCTGGCAACGACAAGGTAGTGATAATTCTTATGCCAGATAAACCTTCCACTGCCAAGCTGGACAGGAACCAGATCATTCTTTCTCTTCTCAACTATTATCCTGGCACCGACTTTCAGAAATATAGGCAGTGGCGTGTAGCGCTCTGGTTTGAATCAATGAGAATGAAGCACTCTTCTAAAGTGCTGAGCAATGAGCATGCCTTTGGCTTTTTGCTCAATACACTTGAAACAAAGAGAATCGAGATCCTTGGCTTGCGAGAATGGGAAGGAATGGCCAATGAGCTGATGTTCAATGAGGGCATTTCGTGGATGTCGCGCCAGCTTTTGAATTCGATATATGGACGCTACAAAATAGCGGAGGCATTTTCGCAGTATTTTCTCACTGGTTACCTTAAAGGTGAGCTATTTGGCGGCGAATTTGATAAGGTAAAAAGGGCAGCTGATTATGCAAATGAATTAGTAAAGGAAGCCATAGACAACAAGTACGGTACTGGCTGGATTGAGCAGCATATCCCAAGACTGATCAAGATACTTGAGCTTGACCCTTTGGTTTCGATCCCAATATTATCTCCAAGGACAAGGGTTGGAGCGTCACTTAACCAGAGCGACATGCTCAAGCAGGTGGAAAAGGTAGTGCAGATGCGACATAAGAAAGACGACGTGCAGAAAAAGACTAAAGACGTCTATGAAGGTCGCGATGTGCTTCAAGAATTCCAGGCTCTTATCACGGAGAGCAAAAAGACAGAGAGCAAGGGATATGAGTCATTAGAGAACTTTGGTCTAAGCGTGCCAGACAAGATGGACGTTGACGAGACGCAGATCTACGACATTGACCTAATACAGAAGGTCAAGGCGGCATTTAGGGACTGGAAAACAGGATGGATAGAGCAGCATGATGAATCTGGCGACGAGTTTGATGTGGAAACCTACGTTGAGGCGCTGCCCAAGACCTTCCTCGCTGACTTCAAGCTCTCAATCAAGACCAAGGTTGTAATATTGCTTGATCACTCTAGCAGTATAGCTGATGTAGAGTTAGAATACAAGCAGGCGACAATTGCACTCTGTGAAGCGCTGCACTACCTTGGAATCAAGTTTGCTGTCTATGCGTTTAGCACAGACAAGCAGCAAGTAAAGTGCTGGGTCATCAAGCCGCCCAACATCAAGTGGTCGGTGGTGAGCGCTAGGCGTCTTGTCCAAATAAGAGCAAGTGGCGGCACACCCTTGGCAGAAGTCTATGGTCTGATCATGCCTATACTCAAGTCGTTCAAGCCAGACATCTTTGTCACTCTGACGGACGGTGAACCGTCAGACTTTGACGCAGTAAGGCAGATGGTGCTCTCGTACAGGAAAATGGACATCCATATGATGGCGATAGGAGTTGGCCGCAACCTCCATGACTCTGTCGGTATAGGGCACAATTTAAAGTACCTCGACTACGAAAAGGCGATCTCTGTCAGCCGGTTACAAGATATTCCAAAGAAAGTGATCAAGCTGCTGCGCAGTAATTAGATGACTAGATTGGGATTTTCCTTCTTGACCTTTTCCCAGTCACTCAGGAAAGCGGAAAGTCCCTTGTCTGTCAGTGGATGGGAAATCATTTTGCCGAGTATGTCAGGTGGAAGTGTCACAACTTGCGCGCCAATTTTGCCGGCTTCGGTGACATGTAGAGGGTGCCGGATGCTTGCAACAAGCACATCTGTGTTAAACTGGTAATTCTTGAATATCTGCACTATTTCACTGATGATTGTCATGCCCTCATGCCCTGCATCATCAAGTCTACCAATAAATGGACTGACATAGGCAGCACCGGCTTTGGCAGCAAGGAGCGCTTGGTTTGCTGAAAATATGAGCGTGACATTTGTCTGGATTCCTTCCTCCTTTAATTTCTTGACAACCTTCAAACCGTCTGGGATCATGGGAATCTTGACCACGACATTCTGTCCGTATTTTTTGAGCCCGTGAGCCTCATTGACCATTTCCTCCATTGTAGTTCCGATCACTTCAAGGCTCACCGGTCCCTTGACTATCTTGACTATCTCGCGCATGATCTCGGCGGGGTTGCCCTTCTCCTTTGAAAGCAGTGTAGGGTTTGTGGTGATGCCATCTACCAAGCCCATATCGTTGTACTTTTTGATCGATTCAATATTTGCAGTATCAAGAAAGATCTTCATGTTATTTTCTGCTCCTGCTTCTTGCTTCTAGCACTGCCTTTACTATTTCAGTTGCAGTAAGACCATAGTGCTCCAAGAGCATGTCGATTTCCTCATCACGTGCGGACTCACCAAATATGTCGTGGATTCCAACGCGCTTGATGGGTACAGGATAGGTTTCGCCAATAACTTCAGACACTGCGCCTCCAAGGCCTCCGATGACATTGTGTTCCTCGGCTGTAGCTATGGCACCCGTATCCTTGGCGCATCTAGCTATTAAGTCATTATCAATAGGTTTTATTGAGAACATGTCGACTACCCTGCAGGAAATACCTTTTCTCTTGAGCTCTTTTGCTGCTTCAAGTGCCTTGTTCACCATAAGGCCGCATCCAATTATTGTGGCGTCAGACCCATCCTCAAGAATGTTGCCTCTTCCAAGCTCAAATGCCGTCGATTGGTCTGCATAGATTATATCAGACGAGGGCCTTGCAAGGCGCATATAAAAGGGACCAGCAGTAGATGCTACCATCCTGATAAGATATTTGACAGCAACTGCATCAGCCGGTACTAGCACTCTCATATTAGGGATTGCTCTCATTTGTGCAACATCTTCTATCTGCTGATGAGAAGCTCCATCTGGTCCCACCGTAAGTCCTGCGTGAGAAACAACTAGCTTGACATTGAGGTAGGGGTAGCAGATGGTGTTGCGGATCTGGTCAACACACCTCCCAGGGATGAATGCAGCATAAGTGCTCGCAAATGCAATCTTGCCAGCTATTGCCAGACCGGCTGCCACTGAGACAATGTTGGCCTCTGCGATTCCGACGTTGAACATTCTCTCAGGATACTTGTCGCCAAACTTTTTCGTCTTAAGAGACTCAGTTGTATCGCCTCCAACACATACAATGCGAGGGTCATCTCTTCCAAGCTCCACAAGAGCATCTCCGTAGGCTCCTCTCATGTCTGCAGTTCTTTTCTCGCTACCTAATAGCATGTAGCTCTTCCTCTATCCTAAGCTCATTTGCATAAGGAATCAATATATGTTTACGGGCTTTCATCCAGTCCGCCCTTATGTTAAGCTGGGTCGCGTGGTTAAGAAGTCTTCTCTCAAGTGCCACTTCCGCGTTGTGTCTTAGTTGGATGACTGCGCCGTGAATGTCTCCTCCACCATACAAAGCAGCGCCAGCAACAAATATTCTTGCGCCAGCATCGTATGTCTGTTGTAACGTCGTCGCATCGATGCCTCCGTCAGCTTCGATATATCCCCTAAAGCCATTTTGCCTTAATTGCTTGTTAAGTACTATCATCTTGCTCAACACTTCCGGCATGAACTTTTGGCCAGCAGAGCCGGGGTTGACTGACATAACAATGACAACATCTAGGTTATGCAAGCACTGGTAGAGCCACTTTGGCACATCGGTGCCCGGATTAATTGCAATGCCAGGGCTGATCCCATTAGCGATCAATCTTTCTTGAATTTCTCTAAACTCATTTTCCGTGCACGCCTCTGCATGCACTGTAATGATATCACATCTTGCATCGATGTAATCTTGTATGCTCTTTAGTGGGTCTTCTATCATCAAGTGGGTATCAAACGGCAGACTGGTTAGCCGCCTTAGCTTTTTGATAGTGTCAGCAAAGAATGTAGTATTTGGAACAAATCTGCCGTCCATTACATCTAAATGGATCATATCGACTCCTTCGCGCTCGACCTTCCTTATTTTATCCTCATAGTTCTCGCGCTCACCTGCTATTATTGATGGCGCGATGAGGCACTCGCTCTCTAGCTCTTCCAGCAACACCTCAGTTTGCCTCTTGGGCGGTGCTTTTCCGTGCCACTGGGGGTTGTTTGCCATGTGACGTATGCCATTTCCTTTGACAGTATTGGCAATTATCATCACAGGCTTGTCATGCACCTGTCCTGCCTTGTTAAGAGCATCCAATATTTGTTCGACCCTATGACCATCTACCTCAAAGACCTCCCAGTTAAATGCAGTCCACTTGTCCTTTGTGGGATCAAGTGGCATAATGTCTTCAGTAAATCCGTCCTGCTGGATGCGGTTACGATCCAAAATCGTTACTAGGTTATCGAGCTTGAATTTGCCGGCGGCCATAGAGGCCTCCCATATCTGACCCTCATTTGATTCCCCATCCCCAATCAATACAAATACCCTATTTTTCTTGCCATCTAGTTTTTTTGCAAGTGCAATGCCGACACCGACTGAAAGCCCAATCCCTTCTGAACCTCCCGAGTATTCAATACCTGGCACGCTATGGTGCCTTTGATGCTCTGAGTACCTTACTGGGTGCCCTTGAAGGCGGGAACCAAGCTGACGAAGTGTTCTGAGCTCTTCAGGCTGAAAGTAGCCTGCAACTGCAAGTGCCGAGTAAAAGCCAGGTGCCGAATGAGCCTTTGAATTGATGAAATAATCGCGCTCACTCCAGTCTGGGTTTGATGGGTCGTATCTCATCCTTCTGAAATATAGCGTACCCATTATTTCAGCAGCAGAGAAGGAGGCGCCGGGGTGGCCGGATCCAGCCTCAGTGATGCCTTGAATTGCCCACATGCGCGCATCCCGGATCTTCCTCTTGAGATCAAGATAACGCATGTTAAAGCCCATACTGATTCCCCCATGTAAACAGCAATATATGAAAAAGCTCATGGCAGGAAAATAAAAAGATATAGCTCAGCAGTATCTGTCCACTTAAGATTTAAAAGCTCGATAATGCAGTTTTATATACATCGTGTCGTCATTATCGTCATCTTTCAAACGACCACTCCTTATTTATGACGACAAATGCTACTCTTGCGCGAAGTTCGCCAAAGTGGCTAGCATGCTTTCTCGCGGTTGGATAAGGGCAGCTGGTCACTACTATTCGCGGGCAGCCAAGGAAACTAAGGAAATGATCTTTCCCGCTGGCTATGATGCAACTAAAATGTTCTGGCTTATCAACAGGAGCGGCGCTCACGGCGCACGGTCGGGTCTGCTGCCATTGGCAAAGGAAATTCTCGTAGGCATTTTCAGAGGAAGCGGAAAGGTTAACGATATTGAAGCAGTATGTGAATATGACAAAACCAACAATATGTCGTGCTATACGCTCACGGATGTGTTAAAGAGGATCGCTGGTACACTCCGAAAGGGAACGACATTCAGATTTAACACGTGAGAGTTGCAGTGACTATATCGCCCTCTGTGTGTGGCATCGGCATAAAAGCGGTTTCTCACTGTTATAATGAGAGGAAGTAGTGGAGAATGCAGGCATATTCTGACCTCTAAGATAATAACCCTCTGCATCTTCTACCCTACAGAGGAAAAGCTAATTTGGCAGAGTACCGGCATCTCAAGTGCCAAAGGCAATTTGCATTGTCGCCTTGTGTTATTTGTGCGATTATAAACTTAAAATAAAGTCAATACT
>JAICPK010000108.1 GCA_025929855.1 Nitrososphaera sp. | reverse complement strand
TCTAGGGCAATAGTTATTGACGCTGATGGGTACATCACGTGGATGCGCAATGAAGATCCGGGACAGCTGACACTAGGCGAGGTAGCTGAAATGAGTAGTGACCTCAAGGAATTACTCGAGAAGCATCCTAAATAGAGAGAGAGGATTAAACTTGATGTCCCCGAGATCATATGTTAAGTTTGGCTATCTGGTTCCCATATTGTGAAGAATACAAATAGGACAGATATTGTTGGTGGTTGCAATATTATTTGAGGCTGCAAACAGTGTGCAACCAAGACCAAAATAATGTATGATGGTGGTGTTTATTTTTTCTCTCTTCGATTCTTTCAGCCAAAACAAATATTGACCAATATTATTTGAAAAACTGTCCTATGAAAATGAGAGAAAAGAATCAAACCAGAACAAGAAAGTTGGCGGCATCTTCGGTTCAAGAGAGCTTACAACGAATTGAAGACAGTTCTTATCGAGATGTCCAAATTTTGTTAAATAGTTTTATGTTTGTCTGAATAGACGGTCATATGTGTTGTTAAAGCCAATTACTTCAGATCAGATGTATGCAATCGAACAAAACGGCCATTCTATTTTTGGAATGCGACGTTTTCTAATGATGGAGAACGCCGGCCACGGAGTAGCGGATTTTGTTGTCCAAAAGTTCAAGACCTTGAACAACAAGAGAATAGTTGCGATATGCGGCACAGGCAACAACGGTGGCGATGGGTTTGTTGCATCGCGTCACCTTGCTGGGTATGGAGCCAAAATCGTGGTCATTTTACTTGGGAGCCCTTCTGATTTAAGAAGCGAAGAGGCAAGGCTTAACTGGAGCATAATCGAAAAAATGGAATCAATTGAATTAATATTTGGCAAGGAGTTAACCAGCGAGATAAAGAGCCGAATCGCCAATGCTAACATTATCTTGGATGGCATATTTGGCACAGGCATTAAGGACGAGATTAGGCAGCCTTATGCGTCTGCAATAGATGCAGTAAACAAATCTAAGGCTTATGTTTTGGCAATCGATATTCCTTCAGGATTTGACCCAAATACTGGACAGATCCATAAAAAATGCATCATGGCAGATGCCACCATAACCTTTCATCGATTAAAGGTTGGACTTGCAGATAAGAAGAAGAAGAATAATAATAAAAAGAAATACACAGGTACTGTATATGTCGAATGGATAGGGATACCACCGGAGGCTGAAAAGGGGATCGTATGAAGCCAGCAGTAATGCAGATTGCAGTAGGCCAGATGGCCAATTTTACCTACATAATAGCTGATGAGGAAAATGGCGAAGCTGCAGTGATTGATCCTTCATGGGACTTGGATAAAATAATCCAGGCACTAAAAAAGAACAACTGGCGTGCCAAGTATATCATCAATACTCATACCCATTTTGATCATGTGCTTGGAAACGAGCAGATGGCAGAGCTAACCGGTGCCAAGATAGTACAGCACAAAAACTCGAAGCTGGAAAAAGATATTGCAGTATCTGATGGAGATACGATCGAAATAGGGAGCATCAGGCTACGGATCTTGTTCACACCCGGTCACTCCAAGGACAGCATCTGCCTCTTATATGATGATCAATTTATTTTTACTGGTGACACACTCTTCGTAGGCAACTGCGGCAGAGTGGATCTTCCCGGAAGTGACGCAAAAGAGATGTATGATAGCCTATTTAATAGGCTGGCAAAACTGGACGAAAACCTCATCTTGTATCCCGGTCACAACTATGGTCCGACTTCTGTATCTACTATAGGACATGAAAAGAAAACTAACTCTGTGCTCCAGTCTAGGTCAAAACAAGAATTCTTGGAGCTTATGACTGGTAGTGAATAGATGCTCGACATAACAGCGTCTGACAGACTTGCAGTCAAAAGTTTTGCTACGAAAACTCCTGTTTTTGTGTGTGTGATCTCGTATACTGCCACAAGCGAGATTTCGGGGCTTACGGTAGCAGGGGCAAACGCCGAACTAGTGAAATATACATCGCCGGCAGATGCGGAATTTCTATATCGTGGACGCTGCAGCTGCATTAATGTTGTACCTGCTACACCTGATGGCAAACCTACTCCGGCACTAATTACACGAACTGCATTACAATTGGCAAGGATCCCCCTTTTGGTAGTTGATGCAGGAGCAAAGGTCAAGCCCTCAATACCATATATATCGTTTGGAGTTGAACCAGGAAGAAACATCATTAATGAAAATGCTATGGACATTTCAAGCGTCAAGCGTGCATTTGAGCATGGTGAGCTGCTTGGAAAACAGCTGGCCATCATGTCAGATCTAATAGTAGTAGGCGAGAGCATTCCTGGAGGCACTACAACTGCACTTGCCGTGCTGAGAGCGCTTGGCATTGATGCAAGGTTTAAGGTAAGCAGTAGTATGCCAGAAAATCCACATAATCTGAAAAACAAGGTAGTAGATTCTGCAATAGCGCGAGTTACCCCTGATGGAATTGAAGGGATAAGCTCGCCATTTGAAGCTATATCGACTTTTGGAGATCCAATGATGCCTTCCGTAGCAGGCATTGCAAGCGGTGTGCTGTCTGCAAGTGGCAAGGTTATGCTTGCGGGAGGCACTCAGATGTCTGCAGTTGTAGCAATATTGAAGCTCCTCGGCAGGTCGCTAAACGGTCTTTATATTGGCACTACGACATATGTCACAAAAGATCCGTCATCAGATCTGTCTGGCCTTGTAAGAATGACTTCAGAGCGAGTTCCAATTTTATCCTGTGATCTTCATCTAGGCGAATCGAGCAAACCAGGCCTGCAGGCATTTGCAAAGGGGTTCGTAAAGGAAGGCGTCGGTGCAGGCGGCGCTTCAATTGTGGCTATTACAAAGTCAAGAGGTAAAATAACGGGTAAAAAACTAATGAATGCAATTGAAAAAGAATATGAAATCTCTATAGAGGCTATGCCGCACTAGCTGTATTCTAATACTTCTATAGGAGTCGCAGCTACTTAGTTGTTAAGTAAATTGTAGTATGTTTTGTGATACATAGCACCTATATTTGACTCTAAGCTTATGTCGCCCTCTGCAAGATAAGACGGAATATATTCTTTGGTTTTGTATCTAATATGAGACACTCATTTAATAATAAAAAACTATTGATAGAGCTTAGCTCATCATCACTAGTCATAACGATGATGATTTATGACACTTTCATCTGAAATTTGTGTGATATAAAGGGACTCAATGGGTCGATAAAACGCCACTCTTTGTCCACTGCTCGAGTAATGCCGATCCTTGGCGTAGTGACAATACGCTTGGGCCTGTTACCAAACTCGATATAAATCTCCGATTCAGAATTAGTCATATCAGTTCCATTGAGCGATGATGTGATATCGAGAGCCTGTGTGAGCTTGCCAGGTCCAGAGGTCAGTGAAAAAATATTGTCAACTGGCCGGAACTGCCTCATCAATTCGACGCCTTCTACCGGCTCAATTCCTCGAATCAGGACTGCCCCTGCCTCTACTCTGCTTCTTCTTGCAGAGACATTTAAACAAAAGTGGTTGCCGTAGGTGAAATACACGTAGGCCCTTCCAACGTTGCCAAACATAATTTTATTTCTACCTGTTGGACCAACATAGGCATGGCTTGCTAGGTCATCACTATGGCCGTATGCCTCTGTCTCCACGATTATGCCAGCGAGCCGAAACTGCTTATTGTTATTTCTTATCGTGCGTACAAGCTTCTTACCAAGAAGATCTTTTGCAACGACTTCAGTTGGCCGCTGGTAAAACGAGCTGTTTTGGCAGCTCACAAATAATCCTCCAATGATGCTTCACTCTCTTCTTCCTTATTGATTTCTGCAGCCAGCTTTTTCAGATC
>JAICPK010000155.1 GCA_025929855.1 Nitrososphaera sp. | reverse complement strand
GATGTAAGGTCTGTCAGGTGCTCCAAATGGCGCTTGGCTTCGCTCTGTGTAGATATCTTGCGAAGTTCATTCTTTGCCTTTAATGCATATGAGTGATACAGCTTGTCCATTTGGTCGACAAAATCCTTTGGCGTGCCATTTTTCCTGACGAGCATGTTAAAAAGCCGATTTTCGTTACTCCAGTCAATAAGGTCGTCATGTATTTGGTAGGCGATCCCCAGCAGGTTGCCAAAAGATGTCATAGTATGGATCTGATCTTCGTCGCCGCCTCCAGTTATTGCACCAATCTTTGCTGATGCTTCAAAGAGTGAAGCCGTTTTGAATTCAAGCACTTTGATATAGTCGTCCTCTGTGATATCCATTTCCTTACCAAGCTTTATTTCCATCATCTCCCCTTCTGTCATTTTGGTTGCGGCATTTGATAGCTCGTTGATGATGCGGGGATCTTTTAATTTTGAGCTGATGTTTAGTATGACGCCAAGAACAAAATCTGCAGTAAGTATGCTGCTGTTGTAGCCGTATTTTATGTGGAATGAGGGCTTTCCGCGCCGCTGATTCTCCTCATCGATAATGTCATCGTGGATTATAGACTCCGTATGTAGAAGCTCAATTGCAGAAGCAGCCAGGTATGCGTCAGATTCTACCTTTTTAGACTTGACGCACTCCGCCGACAGTACAAGGATTAGGGGTCTGATGCGCTTGCCTCCCTCGCAGGCATAGCGTAGTGGAGCATGGAACTCCGACCAAGAATATAGGTCAACCTCGCGCTTTAATGCCTCCTCAATTTTGGCCAAATAGACAGCAAATAGCTCAGTTAAAGGGTTAGCTTCGATGTTTCTCCGACTGCTCAAGAACTGACTCTATCTCTAAGACTATTTTCAAACTGGTCACCATATTAATTTACTGCTCCTTAAAGTAGAGAAGGAGAGAAAAGATGCTCTCTACTATTTTGAACTTGGATCCAATTGAAAGGGCCTTACGTCATAGAGAAGATGTGATATAGCTGTCAATAGAGCAGGCAGCAACCTGTGCAGTTATCTTCAAAATTTATCCCTACTATATGCTACTAATACTATTTTACACGATGTAGCCAAGAGAAGAGTCCTTTTCAGTATGATACTGGATCCTTGAATTGGGGCTCTACATCTGATATGTCGTGCGTAGAATTTCTAATAATGCCTCTTTTGCTTTACAATGAGACGGCCGCCATACCGACGACGAGAGCCAGATTAACTATAGATGACGAGAAGAATAGAAAGAAGGCAGTTAAGATTTTGCTGACAGTAGTATTTCTGATGATTAGGGAATATAGATGACAATCAAGTGATGGATATGTGTACTGCTGGTGGATACCCGTAGTATCAAGCCAACCGTTAGGTGCAAGCTATGGCTAATAGAGACAATATTTGAGTTTTTTTGGTGCAAGACAATAATACAATTGCTTCTTTTTTTACATATTTTCAAGAATCGAGCATAGTGACAAGCAAAAATATCTGAGTTGCCGCTGTATATCATATCATGGCACAAGTATCCATAGGTTGCTCTGGCTGGAATTATGGCGATCCGGTTGAAAAAGGGGGCTGGGTCGGCTCTTTCTATCCAGATGCTCAGACTAAGCGTTTGCGTTATTATTCTGAATTTTTCCCTTCAGCGGAGCTGGATGCTACATTTTACGAGAAGTTCTACTCAAAGATGACTAGCGGCACGTTCTATGGCATGGTAAAAGCTACACCTCCCGAATTTCAATTCTCTGTTAAGGCCCCTGAGACTGTGACGCATACTAAGCTCATGGATGTCAAAAAAGGTGCACTCGAATCGCTCCAAGAGTTCCTCGAAAAGATCTCCCCGCTAAAGAATGCAAACAAACTTGGCGCAATACTACTGCAACTACCCCCGAGCTTCTCAGTTAATGAGTTCAAACAAGTCGAAGGATTCCTCAACAAAATGCCATCAGGCTACGATTATGCACTGGAATTCCGCCATCCGTCATGGCAGACCGAGGGACCTTGGGAAATGTTAAGGCACTATAATGTCGCAGCTGTAATGACAGATTCGCCGGAGCCAAAGCTGCGGTATCTATCCGACGTCATATTGACTGCAGACCATTCGTTTATCAGATTTCATGGCAGGAATAAGGGTTATTGGTATAACTATCTTTATGAAGAAGAAGAACTGGAGCCTTGGACTGAAAAGATCAACAAAATAATAAAAGACCCTGAAGCAAAGAGATTGCGAATTTACTTCAACAACCACTATGGTGGCAAGGCTGTTGTCAATGCCATCCAATTCAAAGAGATG
>JAICPK010000128.1 GCA_025929855.1 Nitrososphaera sp. | reverse complement strand
TCGTTGTCCACTCCATAAAGATCAGATATCACAATGTCTAGCCTGGCTTCATCCTCGCTGGTAACACCTCCATGAGCAGCCTGTATAGCAGAACGGCCTCGAGACTTTTTAGCATCACTTTCCTGCATTTTTTAAGAACAAGTTAGGTATGACCTTTTCTTCTTATTAATATAGCGCTGAATAATCCGAAAAGGAATAAAAAGGCGACAATCTAAACCCGGATGTGCAGTCGTGGGCCCAGACTCAACCTAAATTCATTTTCATAACAGGAGGAGTCATGTCTGGTCTCGGCAAGGGCGTGACTACCTCTTCAACAGCAAAACTTCTTCAGCTTGCAGGCTATAAGGTCTCATGTGTGAAAATAGACCCATACGTGAACTATGATGCCGGGACTATGAATCCTGTTGCTCACGGCGAAGTTTTTGTCACAGACGACGGAGGCGAGTGCGACATGGACATTGGCAACTACGAGCGCTTTATTGACGTTGCAATGACAAAAGAGCATAACATAACCACTGGCAGAGTCTACATGGATGTCATTAGGGCGGAGCGCGAAGGCAAGTACCTAGGCCAGTGTGTTCAGATAATTCCACATGTTACTGATGCAATAAAGAACGCCGTGTGCAAGATTGCAAATGATGAAAAACTAGACATCTTGGTAGTTGAGTGCGGAGGAACAGTTGGAGACATTGAGAGCTTGCCATTCCTTGAAGCATTCAGACAGATGGAACTGGAGCTAGGTCATGCAAATACACTTTTCATTCACGTAACGTTGGCACCTGTGCTTGACGTCGTGGGTGAGCAAAAGACAAAACCGACGCAGCACAGCGTGCAGGAGCTAAGAAGAATTGGGATTCAGCCAGATATCCTTGCTGTCAGATGCAAGACGCCTCTAAGAGAGGATGCCAGGCGGAAGATTTCCCTTTTCGCAAGTGTAGAACAAAATTGCGTAATTTCCTGCCACGATTCCCCTTCAATATACAAGGTACCGGAAGTTCTCGAAAACCAAGGTATGCTCAGATCAGTAGGAGAGAGACTCGGGCTCAAAAGGAGCACACCCGAATGGGGTGACTGGAAGGGCATAGCGGAATCTTTCTCAAAGCACGAGGGTTCGATCAAGATCGCAATCGTAGGCAAATACGTAAGGCTGCCAGACAGCTACGTTAGTATTTACCATGCGCTATTGCACGCTGGTGCAAGCATTGCTAAAAAGGTTGATGTGTACTGGATCGACTCTGAAAAATTTGAAAATGGTGGTCAACAGGATTTATCGATGTTGAAAAACTTCGAGGGGATACTGGCACCTGGTGGCTTTGGTATAAGGGGAAGCGAGGGCATCATAAATGCGGCCAACTTTGCAAGAGCTAACAACATTCCATATCTTGGGATCTGCTTTGGGTTTCAGCTCGCAATTGTTGCATTTGCAAGATATGTCTGCAAATTGAGTGACGCAAATTCTACCGAGCTTGAGCCAAATACTAAGAATCCTGTTATTGATTTCATGCCAGAGCAGATCGACGTCCACAATATGGGAGGTACAATGCGTCTTGGAAGCCATGAAATAACTATAATGCCAAAGACACTTGCAGCTGGCATATATCGTTCTACCTCGATAAAAAGGCGACACAGGCATCGCTTTGAGTTTAATCAAAAGTACCTTGATATTGTAACAAAGAATGGCCTTATGATGTCAGCGCATTCTGACAGCGGTAGACGAATGGAAATGTTAGAAATATCGAATCATAAGTTTTTCTTTGCTGTGCAGTATCATGCAGAATTTAACAGCAGGCCTGGTAGGCCTGAGCAGGCATTTGAGGCCTTTGTAAAGGCTGCTGCAAAGTATTAAAATTTTAATTCATATATTCTCTGCCGGGCATCGCGGAGCGAGGTTTTCTTTTTTACGTACCCTTGATTGATGAGGTGGCTGAGTGAAAGTCGAATGGTACGTTCGGGGAGCATTGTCCGCGTAGCTAAGTCCTTCTGGCTTAATGATCCTTCGTACTCAAGTGTCTTCAATATGAGTTTGGCACTTGGAGGCATCTTTAGCATATCTTCGGCAAGCTTAACTTTCTTTGCCATAAGTGATGCTGCAGAAGAGTGACTACCAAGCCTTACAAGTCGTGCAGAAAATGAGTGCTTGCTGCATTCAAGGGTGTTCTTTATCTGTATCCTGTGGCCCCCATCAAGCACTACCTCGCAGTGATACCGACTAATGATATCAGTTATTTCTAGCTCACTTTGGTTCGGAACAATAAGTGGTCTGCGGGTGTTGTCAAGCGAGTTTACAGAAACGACCAAAAATACAAGTGCCTTTTGCAGTACCATGGGTCCGCCGGCCGACATTGAATAAGCAGTGGAGCCGGTGGGAGTTGAAATTATGACGCCGTCGCTCTTGTCATGCCAAATGTCGTTGGCATCTATCCGCAAGACGTGCTCCATGAGAGTTGCACTCTTGCTTGGAAAAACGGCTACATCATTTAGCACAGGGTCAGCCTCCTTACCGTCTACTTTTACAGCAAGCCTAAAGACCTCCTCGACTGAGTAGTTGCCGCGCTTGAGCTGAGATGTTGCAGACTCTAGTTCCCTTGCATCTAACTGGGCAAGGAAGCCCGTCGAGTCAGTCTCATAGATGCCCAGTACGGGAGGAGAGTCATACTCGATCTTATGGAAATAATCTAGTATACCTCTGTCGCCTCCAGCTACCATCACAAGGTCTACTTCTTTTGTGGTACGATAGTAGTCATCTTCCTTCATTATCTGCGTCTTGACGTTCAGTGATTCTAGCGTCTTTTTTACTTTGGAAAGGAGCGCTCCGTCTCGCGTATCGATGCCTGAAAGCGCAACTTTCATTATTACTATACTATATTTTGTTGTCCTATAGTTGAATTTAAAGCTAAGAAAGACTCTGAAATCCAATGGCGTTGTAAAAATAGGACGCGGTCTGTTCGATCTTTGACGTTGAGGGAATCTTGGCAAGGCCGATTTGCCTTGTTTCAAGGGCTGCCTTAACCGCGCCAGCGCCAAATGAGATCGCCCATATTGGATCCTTTTCTCTCACATAGGCGCACGAAAATGACGCACAAAGTATATCACCTACACCTGTAGAGTCCACCGTATTAATGTCATGCATGCTCAGCCAGTAATGCATTTTCTTGTGAAGCAAATGGATAGCCCTGTGCTCTGTATAGATTACAAATTCTATACCCTTTGACTGCAATGCCTCCATACCATCCAATCCTTGCAGGCCACCCGTGAGGGC
>JAICPK010000068.1 GCA_025929855.1 Nitrososphaera sp. | reverse complement strand
CTGCCAAAGGCGTCAGGGAGGATGACAACGATGACAAAATTGCCAATGCTAAATGTGAAGGTTACAAAAGATAGCCCAGGATTTGAACGATGGCTCCATACCAATGCCATTCCCCAAAAGCAGGAAGGGTACTTTACAGCGTTTATTACTCTAGGAGCTGGAGACATTACAGCAAGCCAGCTGAGGGTACTTGCTTCGGCAATTCGCGACTATTCTGCAGAAGGTGTTGCTCGGAACACGCCCCAGCAGAACTTTGCATTACGCTACGTGCGGGAAACCGATCTTCTAAACCTTTATGAAAAGCTTGCATCTGCCGGCCTTGCCAATCCCGGTGCCCTGACAATTGCTTCTGCTGTTGGTTGCTCTGGAACCACATCGTGTAACCTCGCAATTACTAATTCGCACAGACTTGCAAAGGAAGTTCAGCGCAAGTTCCTGGAGCTAGGGCTTGATATCGATGATTCCCTGCGAGATACAACCATCAAGATAAGCGGCTGCCCCAACTCTTGCGGCCAGCACGAAATTGCAACCATCGGGTTCTTTGGCGGCGCGACGAGGATGAACAACGCAATGACTCCAACTTATACTATGTTATTTGGTGGTAGTGCAGGCGAAGGTGGCGAGCTTGGAAAAGCTGTAATGCGAGTACCAGCAAAGAGGGTGATTGATACAACGCTGAAGATAATTGAGCTGTACAAGAATGAAAGAGCAGCTGCAGCTAACACTGCTGCTGGTGGTGGTGATGGTGATGATGATCATCATGAATCGCTGCACCAGTGGATTATCCGCTTGACAAAAGGCCAGGGATCTGGAAGCATCAAGAACCTAGAAGATATGAAAGTGGCCCTTGCACAGGTTATACAGTTGCCTTCTTCTCCTCAGCAGGATCCCGATGCCTATCGAGATTACGGCAGCGACTCAAACTTTACTGCCAAGACTGCGAGAGGAGAATGCGCTGCTTGACGGCAACAACATCAGACGCGGCAACTGCAAGAAAGAAAAAAGAAGCCAAAGTCTCAGATGAAGATTTCAAGCTTCCGATTGTGTGTGACGCCGATACTCTGAGGTCACTCATACGCAAAAAAAAATCAGTGCGCGTGGTCGATGTACGAAAGGCAGAAGACTACCAGAGAGAGCATATACCTACTGCAGTTTCATTGCCTCTTGCACGTGTTCTTGAAAATGATCAACCAGAGAAAATAGTATCCTTTTTGGAGGAACTTGGTATATCTGACAGTACTCCCGTCGTAGTGTATGACGATACATTTGGCGCGCTTGCAGCTAGAGTAGCTTGGACGTTTCAATATGTTGGCCATGACAACACTGCACTGCTAGAGATGACATTTAAGCAGTGGAAGGAGCTCGGTCTTGAAACTGAAAAGCAACACCGCAGTTTTCCAAGAGCGAGACATTCACTCAGCATCAGAAAGGACATCTATGTTGATGCTTCATATGTTGAGGCAGCCTCTAAGTCTAATCCTAGCACACTGCTTGTCGACTCAAGAGAACGGCTGAACTACCTAACAGAGCATATACCTGGCGCAAGGAATATACCTTATACGATGGTTAGGTCAGAGGACAGCATACTGCGCAATGCAGAAGAACTAAAGCGGCTAATTGAAAACCGCGGCATAACAAATGACGCTGAAATAATCACATACTGCGGAAGCGTTGGAACGCTTTCAGGCTTAACATACTATGCACTCAAGCTGGCAGGGTTCAAAAACGTCAAGTTGTATCCAAAGTCCTTTAAAGAGTGGAAGGCCCTGGGCAAGTCAAAGGAAGAGTTCAAGGAAGCCAATTACTGGGACCTCTCTGCAGAATGACAATATCATCATAATATGTCTAATAATAAGAGACTCATAGTCTGTCTCACAGGGATGCCAGGTGCGGGCAAGTCTTCAATCGCATCGTTTCTTAAGGAAAAAGGCTTTGAGGTTGTGACCATGGGTGATGTTGTAAGGGAAGAGGCAGAGAGACAGGGCCTCGAGCCCACCGACATCAACCTTGGCAAGATGATGCTCAAGCTAAGGCAGGATCTAGGGCCAGGAGCTGTGGGCTACATTGTGCTGCAAAAGCTGGCAAGAGATGGCAGCCATAGCAATGTGGTAATAGATGGTATACGCAGTATAGCCGAAGTTGAAGTTCTAAAAAAGGTAGGACAGGTAAGACTGCTTGCTATCCATGCATCGCAGGACACGCGGTTTAAGCACCTGAAGGAAAGAGGCAGAGCAGACGCACCCTCAAACGATACCGAATTTACCGGAAGAGACAAGCGTGAACTCTCGGTCGGAGTTAGCGAGGCAATTGCCCTTGCAAATGAGGTGGTATCCAACAACGATCTAACACTAGAGCAGCTAAAGCTGCGTGCCTATGATATCGTCAAAGAATGGCTTGAGGAAATATATAGAGGAGGGAAAAAGACTTGAGAAAGCCTGCTCTTACATCGCAAATAGAGCTCAAGGTCGAGGCAACCGTCAACCCCTCAGAGCGCACACAAAAAGTCATTGACGCGATTTCAAATCTATTCGCCAGATGTTCACCAGAGCTGTCTTTTAGAAGTAGAGTTGTGGGCAGAGCATTTGGAAGCGATTCTCTTGCCATGTTGTACGAGCAGGTGCGCTCAAGGTCTGCAATGGGTGTGCTAAGAAGGAAGCTCCTGGACAACAGAGCGGGCGATAGCACATGGTTTTTCCTAAACAAGCAGGCTGCGACATCCGGGATTGCAGCAGTGATAGAGGACGAGCAGGAATCGCCGCTTGGACCAATCAGGGTTACGATAAGCTGTGAAGAACTAGATGCCCTCATTGACTGGCTGGTTCCTGAACATTAGCCATTGCACGAGGAAAGCTTCTTTTACCCCCGTCAGTATAGGGGTCCATGGCAACAGAGGCATATTGCGTCAAATGTAAAGCCAAAAGGACGATGAAGGATGAGAAAAAAGTAACGATGAAAAACGGCAAGCCGGCCACGCAAGGCATATGCACGGTCTGCGGGACGAAGATGTTTAAGATAGGAGGCAAATGACGTTTTTCTTTTTCATTTTTTATTTTTGTCCTATAAAAAATATCAAGGCATAATATACCTGTATATATCATAATCATACAACTGTTCGATGATAAAGATAAGGAGCCTAGTCAAAAAGTATGGCGACCACATTGCAGTAGATAACCTTACACTTGACATTAAAGAGAATGAAGTTTTTGGGCTGCTGGGCTCAAATGGCGCCGGCAAGACAACTACTATACATATGCTTGCTACGCTGCTTAAGCCATCTTCTGGCAGCGCTACTGTGAACGGCTATGACATTGTCTGCCAGCCAGCGAAGGTACGCTCAAGTATTGGAATTGTATTTCAGGCTCCAAGCAGTGATGATATGCTCAGTGGCTACGAAAACTTGCAACTGCATTCCATGCTGTATAGTATCCCACGCCACACAAGGAAGCAAAGGATAGAGGAAGTGCTCAACTTGGTTGGACTTTCTGAGCGCAGGCATGACCAAGTCAAGACGTATTCTGGCGGCATGCGGAGACGCCTTGAAATTGCACGCGGATTGCTTCACAAACCAAAGGTTATGTTCCTTGATGAGCCAACGCTTGGACTTGACCCCTCAAGCAGGGAGACGATGTGGAAGTATATACAGCGCCTTGTAAGAGAGGAAAAGATGACTGTGATTTTGACGACACATTACATGGAAGAAGCCGACATACTCTGTGACAGGATCGGCATTATTGACAAGGGAAGAATAGTAGCCCTTGACACGCCCAAAGGGTTGAAAGCAGGCCTTGGAGGCGATATCATTAGGATAAAGACACACAACAATCCAGATAAGATCAGCCAACTTGACTTTGTTCACAAGGTCGAGCAGAATGATGGGTTTTTGGTGTTATCAGTCAACGACGCCAAGCGGGATCTGCCAATGTTGCTGCGGCACATTGAGGCAGAGATAGCCGAGTTTACTAGCCCCACGCTCAATGACGTCTTCATACATTTAACTGGTCGCAATATCAAGGAAGAACCAGAGGGAGGTTTTGCAGAGAAGTATGCAAAATACGATTAGCATACAGCAACACTTGGTCAAAGTGTATGCATTATGGCTTCGAGAGTTCAAGGTTTTCTTGAGGGAGCGGAGCCGGCTTGTGGCATCAACCTTTACCCCTATCCTATGGCTATTTGTCATTGGATCCGGATTGGGTTCTGCAGCACCTTCGCAGTTACCTCCGGGTGTTGACTACCAGCAGTTCATTTTCCCTGGTATCGTAAGTATGTCCATAATATTTACATCGGTGTTTTATGGATCGTACATAATATGGGATCGCAAATTTGATTTTTTGAAGAGCGTGATGGTTGCTCCAGTTAGTAGGGCCGCGGTGTTTGTAGGCAAGACGCTGGGCGGCATGACTAACTCACTCATTCAAAGTGCAATACTTATTGCAATTGGAGTTGTGATAGGAATTCCATTCACACCATTCTCGCTTGCGCAGGCTGTAGCGGTAGTGCTTCTTATGTCATTTGGACTCACATCTCTTGGGCTAGCACTCGGTAGCTATATGCACAGCCTTGAAGGATTCCAGATGATCGTTAGCTTTGTGGTATTTCCGCTATTCTTTCTGTCTGGTGCTCTCTTTCCACTTGACAACCTACCGGAATGGCTTTCAGTTCTGACAGCTGCAGACCCTGTCACCTATGGAGTAGATGCTTTGAGGAACTTGATGCTTGGTACTGGCAGCTACGGAGTTGAGATTGACTTTGCAATTCTGGTCTGCTATACCGCCGCACTTGGAGCATTTGGTGTCTATTCTTTTGGCAAGATGAAGGCCGTCTGATTGAATTTTATTGGATTGCGGTTTTAGCTATCTAGGCCAATCTTCAATTACCCTTTCTAGGTGTTCTTAGAAGTAAGAATTTTTACAGTATATAAGAGGTTATTGCAACCAAGGAAAGCGAGGGGTCGTCGTCTAGCTTGGCAGGATGTCAGCCTGGGGCGCTGGAGGTCGTGGGTTCGAATCCCACCGACCCCACTATATCTCCACGACACTATTAAACCAGGATTATGCTTTAATGACTTGAGCATCGATTCTGAATTCGCCACATAACGGTTGAAGATAGAGTGTCAACAATTCAACTCATGAGCAAAGTAAGAAATTATGTAATATCCCTATACAGATTATGGCTTTAACCCTGGTGCTAGTCAGAATAACATTTCTTATATATATATTCAACAATGGCTATGGGGCCGGCCGGATTCGAACCAGCGACCTCCAGCGCCCGAGGCTGGCATCCTGCCAAGCTAGACAACGGCCCCAGAATTGCACGGTGTCTGGATGCAATCCGTATTATATGTCTATGAATGTGCTAGATTGACTGCCTTGGGACTGTTCGACACTCCGGTGCTTGAAAAAGCCGTATCACCAAATTTTTTCTGCTACCACTAGTTTATCCTTTTCATTTTGCACCTTAGTATGTGATTAACATATGTTAGCCCAACCAACACACCT
>JAICPK010000016.1 GCA_025929855.1 Nitrososphaera sp. | reverse complement strand
TATCTTTCGCTTTGAAACTGGAATTCCTTCAAACTCCAGCCTTGAAAATTCAATAAGGTAGGGCTTTCTTAAACTGAGCCTGTCAAGAATTGCAAAATAGAGCGCGTTGCGAAGCTCGTATTCTTTTGTCCTCAAAGCATGAGTTACGCCATCGATGCTGTCTTCAATTGGAGCTGCAAAGTCATAGGTTGGCCAAATCCGCACTCTATTGCCCAGCTTAGGATGAGCAGAGTCTATTATCCTGAAAAGCGCTGGGTCACGCATAGCAGTATTCTGGTCGGCCATGTCGCCCTTGAATCGCACAATGGCTTCATTTTGCTCGTAGGAGCCACCAAACAATTTTCCAATTCTATCAACTGCGGTTGCAGGATTGCGCCTGCACTCGCAGGGGATGCCCCTTGCTCGTAGGTCGTGTATCATCTCCTGGCTACAGATGCATACATATGCGCCGTCAAGCTCGATCAGCCTTCTTCCATAATTATGCAAAAGCTCGATGTCGTCTGAAGTATTCTTAATAATATCAGGCTTGACTCCAAGCCATTCCAGCCCCTCGGCTATGGCGTCGTAATATTCCACTTTTTCGTTGAGCGGGTTTGTATCATCAAAGCGGAGAATCAGCTTGCCGCTGTACATTCGGGCATACTCTTCGTCAATTATAGCTGCCTTAGCATGTCCAATATGTGGGTACCCGTTTGGCTCAGGGGGAAATCGAGTAACCACCTTGCCCTGCATGGCTCCTTTAAGCGGAGGCAGTTGTTGCTGTTTCTGGACTGATACTTGTTTTTTTTCAGCCACCTTGCTCGGTACAAGCTCTTCAAGAAGCGATTTTTGATCTGCAAGCGAAAGTGCATTTATTTGTTGCACAACTGCCTTGATCTCAGAGATAAGTAACTTTATTTGGCTACGCAATTCTGGTTTCAAGCCGACAAACTTGGCGATCACCGCATCAGATTGTGCCTTGCCGCCGTGCTCAACTGAATTCTTCAATGCAATGATCTTTATGAATTTCTCAGTATCCGGATCGATTGGCACGTACTACTACAGACTCCTGCCCACCACAAAATCTGCTGAGAACTGAAGAGCTCTTCTGGCATCAGAGTTACTATAACCTTCAATTGACTTGACGGCTTCATGCAGGTACCTTCTTGCCTCATTCCTCACATCCTGCTCTATACCAATATTAGAGATGACCTTTACAGCCTCCTTGATATCTTGGCTTAAGGCCTTCCCTCTTGTTCCAAACACCCTCTTGATCCTTTCTGCGTCTTCTTTGTTGGCGTTTCTAAGAGCAAGTAGTATTGGATATGTCTTCTTGCCTTCTCGAATGTCATTGCCGGCGGCCTTGCCTGTCAGCTTAGGATCGCCTATCACACCTATTAGATCATCTACCAACTGGAAAGCAATACCAATGTTGCGGCCAAATGAAGAGAGGTTTCTGATATCGCTAGTAGTGTGATTTGGAGATGACAGCGCGCCAAGTGCACACGATACTTCAAAGAGCGTAGCAGTCTTTTTGCCGATCATGTCGATGTAATGCTGCACGCTTGGAAACTTGGCGCTTGATGCCACTTCTACGTCTATTGCCTGTCCCTCGCATATTTCCGTGCATGCAAATGAAAGATGCTCCACCATGTCAATTATCGACTTGTCTGGAATTCCTGCCTTTCTGCAGTTAAACGTTAACAGTTCAAACGCTTTTGAGAATAGAATGTCGCCTGCAAGAATTGCAAGTGGCATGCCATAATATCTGTGCACAGTTGCAGCGCCGTGCCGCATTTCATCATTGTCCATGATATCGTCATGTACAAGGGTAAAGTTGTGAACAAGCTCAACTGCAGCAGCTGCAGGAAGAGCCCTCTCGGCGCTTCCCCCTAACATTTCACAGCCCTTGAGGACCATGAATGGCCTCAAACGCTTGCCTCCCGTGCGGATATAATGTGACGAAGCCTGGTAAAGCTCTTTTGGCTTGCCCTCAACAAATGCAAGTACAAAGTTATTCACGGTAGAAGCATAAGATTCCAGCTCGCTTTTGATGCTGTCTGCCTTCATGTACGGCTACTAACCTCATGTGCTAGCGTTCCTGTCAATATATATCTTGAGCTAGCAAGTGCAGTGGTGTTTTTGGCTCCAACAAGGAACATAGTGCTCTTAAGCTCTGCAAGAATTCTATCGGCAAATGCAAAGAGGTTTTCTCGTGACTGCGCAGCTGTCTGAAGGAATGGATATGCCATTGCAGCCATGCTGGCACCAAGCGCTATGCACTTTGCTACTTCAAGCCCATTGCGCAGACCGCCTGATGCAATAAGTGGCAATTTCACTGCGCGCCTGACCTCTATGAGGCTTGCTGCCGTCGGAATACCCCAGTCCCAGAATATCTCACCGAGGTGCTTCTTTAGGTCGTCTTTGAGAGATTCTGCCCGTAACTTTTCAACACCAGCCCAACTAGTGCCACCAGTCCCAGCAATATTGATCGCTGAAACATTGGCCATCTCCAGTTTTATGGCAACCTCCTTTGAAATCCCTGCACCCACCTCCTTAACTATCAGGGGTACATCTATGGTCTTGGCAAGCTCTGAAATCTGGGCAAGAACTCCCTTATAGCGCGGCTCGCCCTCTGGCTGTACAAGCTCCTGCAGCGGGTTCAGGTGCACCACTAGGGCATTTGCCCTAATCATTTTTACTATTCTTTTAGCTTCGTCTACCGTCAACCCCTTGGAAAGTTGTGCCCCACCTATGTTTGCTATTAAAAACGCATTTGGTGCATTCTTTCTTGCTATCGAATAGGTGGCAGCAAGCTCTTCACTTTTGAGTCCTGCCCTCTGACTCCCAAGCCCCATGCCAAAGCCATACTTTTCTGCAAGCTCACTCAACCTGCCGTTGATGATAGTTGCCTCGTCAGTGCCCCCAGTCATAGAGTCGATTATAAGCGGTGCCGAAAACCTTTTCCCAAGAAAAGTCATTGAAGTGTCAATATCATCATAGTCTAGCTCAGGCAACGCATTATGCACTAGCCTGACGTATTCTAAGTATGTCGAAGTGGTTTTCGCTTGTACGTTCTTGTGAAGTGGGATGTCTATCCCTTCCTTTTTGCGCTGCTTAATTACCTCAATATCAGAGGACGCGTCAAAAGTGTCTGGCAATTAGCTCTTTCTCCCCTTTACCACTGTGCCAACCTTTAACGTACCTTCTGCTGCCTCTATAATTCGTTCGGGCACAAGTCCGTTTATCATCACTACATCCATTCCGTGTGATGCAATCTTAAATGCTTCTGTAACCTTTCTTCGCATTCCACCCGTTGCGTCAATATCTGATACATTGAAGAACTCGATCGATCTTTTCTTGTCTTCGATTTGTATCTCATTTACAAGTTCTCTGCTTGCTCTGTCTTTGTATAACCCGTCGACATTGGTCACAAAAATGATCCTTAATGGTCGCAGTACTCTTGCCAGAATTGTCATAAGTGCGTCGCCGGATAGGATAGAATATTTGGTGCCTCCGACGTAGACTATGTCGCCAAACGTTACTGGTATTATCTTTGAATGGGCCATTGCATGGATATCCTTTATCTTTGCTACAATTGGCTTGTGGCCTGTCGTAAGAGCCGATGGCGGCATGCCATATGGATTAAGCCCCACCCTTATCATGGAATTGACGATTATCTGATTTAATGCGATCATTGACTCATGCACTATGGAGACGCCATGGACGTCGTAGTTGGCCGGCTTGGTGTGCATATCATATTTTACCGACCAGTAGTGGCCAAATGAACCACCACCATGTACAATTATGACTGGAACACCTAATTGTGTCAGAGTGCGTGAAATGCCATCTATCGCGTCGATATTAGCTGTCAGCGGCTTTTCCTTAAAGGTGACAACAGAGCCGCCCAGCTTGATAAGAGTAAGTCCTTGCAACAATAAAAGGATACTTTTTAAAGTGAATTTAAGTTTTGACTTGCTTTTTAGCTTGTCCCTCCTCTGTATAGTAGACTATTACCATGACACAATTGGAATCAGATACATCAGAAAAGTAATTGTACCATTTTGAGCTACTCAAGCTCAGATAGTTGTTGCTTCAGAGTCACATATGCATTGAAAACGCAAGAAAGTCTTATGAATTAGATCTAAAGCATGCTCATCTTCTTCAAAGAATGTATTCATGAAAGAAGTCGAGTGCTCTAAATCACTCACTGACCAAGCTAAAGATAAATCATTATTATTATTATTGTTTAAGTAACACAGTTCAAAGTCGAGGTTTTATTAGCAGCAAAGGCCCAGAAAAAAGGGAACTATACTGAATCTTTCACAACTAGGAACATAGCCTATTTCAGAACTCTTT
This sequence comes from Nitrososphaera sp., assembly GCA_025929855.1. Lineage (GTDB taxonomy): Archaea > Thermoproteota > Nitrososphaeria > Nitrososphaerales > Nitrososphaeraceae > Nitrososphaera. The sequence goes on along the minus strand of JAICPK010000016.1, from coordinate 7,371 downwards.
TCTTCAATCTTTATAGCAAATATGTTGCATCATTTTACAATGGCAAGCAACGAAGGCCCAAGGATATTGTGGGAACAGCTGAAGGGTAAGAAGGTAAAGACAAACGATGGTCATGATGTTGGTGAGATTAAAGGGATAACACAAAACTCTATACGCCTAGAGAAGGGAATAGTAAACAAAGACAAGTCATGGATCCCAAAGTATCTAGCCGATGCCTATGACGGCAAAGTTCTCTGGTTAGTGATCAGTAACGATGATCTCGCAAAGGGGTATTCATACACTACAGAGCCAGATAGAGAGCAGTATACACGCGACTTTGAAGCGTTCAAAACAACGCCTTATGGACAGAGGGCAGTCCAGCTTCCCGATTTTGAGCAGAACATACGTATGACAGAAGAAAGAAAGTCCAATACAAGCATAAACTCCAGTGATGAATACAAGAATATCCGAGACCTGGAATAATGATGCAGGTGGAATAAATAATGCAGGGGGTCCAAACCGTCCTGCATGCTAGCTAGCTCTCTTTTTTGTCACATGGCACCCAGCTAGTCAGGACATCATCAGAGTTATCATCGAATTAAGAAGAATTTAAAGCAATTATTTCAGCAAATTACAGGCTACAAGGCTTTTTAGAAGAATGCGATATTTGGCTTCTCAGCCAAATGACAATTCGAGTGCTTTATTATAAGCAAACATCTCTTTCTCTAAAGATTTTATGACACTTTGACAAATGGAATGAATATAAATCGACCCATCTTGTCAAAAGAATAGATGCTCTCAATCTGATGCTTGAACATAACCATAATCATCATCATTTTGATTGCAATTCACTGCTGTATGATACTATACAAGACGCAATTTCCATTGATATTTCAAATATAACGACCAATGGAAGTTTTGATAAACTATAGTGCGTGCCAGCAATAACTCTCCTTCTGTTCTAGGTGGGATTCCGCTAAGCAGCCAACCGGAGCAGGTGCAGGACCTTGTGCTCTATTTAGCCTTGCTCCACCCGGGTCGGCAGTTTCATTCCAGTATCAGAGACCTCAGGCTATTCACCATCATCGTGGCATTCTGACTGGATATCTTTTCTGTTCCGTTGCCAGCCGTCTCCGACTAATTATCGCTAATTCGGGTGCCTGCAGTGAGGGAGGAGTTTCCTCTCTTTCGAGTAACCCACTCACTAGCTCACACTAAGTATTAATGGACAGAATTGATATTAAAACTAGTTGTTGTTACTTACTAGTCTTCCTAAAGTAATTTCTTACCAGTTGAGGAAAGTACTCCTTTTCCAGCTCAACCACTTGCTCTTCTTTTTCTGCATCTGCATAGTCGTGTAGAAGGTTAGCATTTAGCTCAAGAAATGTATGGCCCCACTTGAACTTGTCCATCATTTTTGCCGCAAGTTCTTTTTCATTCAAGATGTATAGGGCGCCTGCAAGTGCCTCTACGCTCGATAGCTTGTCCAGCTTGGCATAGTTAGTTGGGTTTGCAGCCAGCATCGCAGGAAGCCTTCTCGCTATTCCCTGAGCGGCAAGGCGGTGATGTTTTAGCACCTCGTCTGCGCGCTCCCATGAGCAGTCAATAGCACATACAGAATCTGCCATTGTACGGTCGTGTCTCAAAACAGGAGCCTCTGAGAACGGGTTAAGCACGATAGTAGTCCTTGAGATAAACTTGACGGGCGTTGCTAAGCGAAACCTGACCAGCTTGGCTGCAGTACACTTGGAGGGATCGTCCTGGTGAAGCATGTAAATTAGCGGCTTCATACTATATCATGTTTAGCCAAGATCATTAAAGTTTTTATTCGCTTGACTTGCATTTGTTGCATGCCGCCAGCGATATCTACAATGCATTTTCCATTTGAGTTAAAAAAGGATCAGCTGGAGGCTGCCAAAGCATGGATTGACAATGGCTGCCGTGGATCTGTCATCTTTAGCACCGGCACCGGTAAGACCGAGATCGCATTTGAGTGTGCAAGATGGGCAGCAAAGCTGTCAGGACAGGATCATTTTACAATATTGTTTCTTGTTCCAAGGATAGTGCTGATAGAGCAAAATGTTAGGCGTCTGCGGCGTTATGGCATTTCTGATGACCACATCGGCATTTACTACGGAGAGCGCAAGGACGTTAGAGAGATCACCATCAGTACATATCAGAGCGCCATCAATAATTACAACCTGATAAGAAGTGCTAACATGGTAGTACTCGATGAAGTCCATCTTGTCAGCGAAAGCGCAGTTGCATTTGACACCATCTTCGATATTATTGTAGAAGATTCGCGCAAGGCGATTCTAGGGCTTACTGCGACCATAAATGAAAAGGACCCAAAATATCAAACAATCCTAACTGTTGTTCCGCCTGTAAAGAAATACATGATCAAAGATGCAGTCACGGATGGCAGGCTCGCTAAGCCAATCGTCAAACCAGTGGAAGTTAGCTTTACATCACAAGAGCAAAAAAGTTATGATGACGCAAGTGCAGCAATAAAGGACATATCGAGAAAGCTTCAAGCCTATGATCCTGGGAAGATGACTAAGATACTAATGCGTGGCGGATCGCGGGCATCAATGGCAAAAATATGGTTTGCTCATGTGCGAAAACGCAAAGAATTGCTCAGTGTTACTAGACAGAAGCTACTCAAGGCAGCTGATCTGGTCAAGAGGCATACAGGCGAGCGCATCATGATCTTTAGTGAAACTATCGACTCAATTCAACAACTAAAGGCAATATTGGAAGCAAATGGGATACCAGCGCAAACAATACACAATGGAATCAAACCAAAGGAGAGGAAGGAGATCTTGGAAGGCTGGGGTAAAGATTATTTTCCATTACTGTCAGTGCACACACTTGAAATTGGATACGATGTACCGCAAGTCGGCATTGCAATAATTATTGCAAGCACGTCTAACATGAATCAGGTGGCGCAGAGGATTGGACGGGTTGTAAGGAAAGTAGATGGAAAGGATCAGGCGCTCATATATGTAGTATACGTTAGCGGTACCAAAGATGATAATGTGCTAAAAGTCGTCAGAGCGGCAGTTGAAAAGGCAGATGAAAGAACTGCGACGGTTCGCATCTCAAAGGGCAAGAGGCCTACGCATGGTCAAAAGACTATCACAAAATTCTCATAGATCCATGCAGGTAGACAACATGCCGCCCACTTGCTCAAAGTATGAATCGATGTCCATCTCAACTACCTTACCTGCATCAATATTTATGATGTATGTTATGTGTAGCCGGCCGTTTAGAATCTCCTCTTCAGTCACAGGTGGATTCTTGTAATATTTATCACACAATACTTTGACTTTTTTGATTTCACTCGGTCTTCTGTCACGAGGTGGACGCCTGAACAGGGCAGGTATCGGAAGGATGCTGACAGGAGGAGTCGCCAAGACGAATTGATTTGCATACTTGCTGTAGCGTGCTATCTTGCTTGCAATCCTTGCAGCATAGTAGGACAGTGGATCGAGTGCGTGCTCAGGTGGAATAAAGCCTGTCTCAATTTCAACAATGGCTGCGCCATCTCCCTTTTCCGCATACACATCACAGATCAAAATATCTGTCAACTGCTTCTCCACGTCAACCTTATAGCCGTAGCGGATCAGGTGCTTGGCGCATACAAGCTCCATCGCTGAATGATTTATTTTGACAAGGTTTCTCATATAGAGCTCGATGAGTCTATTTTTTACAAAGTTCATTCTCTCTACTGTTTCTTCAGGCTCGCCAGCTGACATTCTGCCAGAAAGCGATGTCACGTCTGCAACAAAGCGCTGTAAATCCAATTATCACAACAATATAGTCAAGTATGGTTTTAAAGATGATGCTCAATTAGCAACATTAAAAATTCCCCAACGGCCATGCTTACGTTATAATGTCACTCTCAACAATCAATAAGATAACCATACTTGGGTCTGGTATTATGGGCCATGGCATTGCTCAGGTATCTGCAATGGCCGGCTACAATGTAACCTTGCGCGACATCGAGCAGTCTTTTCTTGACAAAGCAATGGAGAAGATAAGATGGTCACTCAACAAACTAGTTGAAAAGCAGAAGCTGTCACAGACAGAAGCGGACAGGATCTTCGCTAGAATCACACCAGTAGTTGACTTGGAACAGGCTCTTAAAGGTACAGACCTACTCATTGAAGCAGTGCCAGAGGACATGAACTTGAAAAGGAAGGTATATGGAGAGGTTGACAGCCTTGCAGAGAGCACGACGCTTTATGCTTCAAACACAAGCACTCTTCCAATTACAGAAATGGCTGCACTTACAAGCAGGCCAGAGCGATTTGTCGGCCTTCACTTTTTCAATCCACCACAGCTGATGCCGTTAGTCGAAGTGATACCTGGCAACAAAACCAACCAAAGTATGATTGACATGGCAACAGGTCTTGTGCAGAAGCTTGGTAAGCAAGCAGTGCTCTGTAAAAAAGATGTCGCTGGCTTTATTGTCAACCGCATCTTTATACCACTTGTTCACGAAGCTGTCTACAGCCAAGAAAGAGACAACGTTCCAATGACTACCATTGACTCAGCAGTCAAATTCAAGTTATCATTCCCAATGGGGATATTTGAGCTTGCCGACTATAGTGGCATTGACGTGATACACAAAGCAACCGTTGAGATGCATTCTCGAGACAAGAAGGTCATCAGGCCCCATCCCAAGATAAAGCAGTTGTTTGACGAAAAGAATCTAGGCCAAAAGTCAGGCAAGGGCTTTTTTGAATATAAAGGCGATAAGTACGAGCGCATAAACCTGACAGAGCAAGAGGCTACAAAGTACAATCCAACTGCGCTGATCGGAGTGGCTGCCAACAACGCTGCGTGGCTTATTTCAAATGGCGTGTGCAGCAAAGAAGATTTGGAAAAGGCGCTCAAGCTTGGCATGGGGTTGAAAAAGGAACTATTCACTACAGTACAAGAATTTGGTGTCAAAAATATCGTTCGCAGTCTACAAGACTTGGCTGCAAAATATGGGCCATTCTATGATCCTGATCCATACTTGGTCAAATATCAAGATCAGTAGTTCTTCCGACTCATCTTGCTTTCACAGTAGTAGCAAGTATCATTTCCACTGCTGTCTTTGCATCTTTTGCAACAGTTATTGAGACTCTGTTGCGCTCATCCAAATATTTACCCCCATAAATATCTGCTACACCTCCGCTTCCCGATATGGCTACCATTGTCTTCTTAGTCATGTAGCCAACACCTAGCTCAATGAGCGTTCCTACGCCGCCACCCACTGCGATTATTCCATCGGCAGAGGATGCAACGACAAAATCTCTTGCATAGCCTATGCCAGTGCATACCACGATGTCGCAATATTCATTTGCATACAAGAACTCCTCCTGCGGTATTATCCCAACTGTGGTGCCGCCGTATTCTTTTGCTCCCTTGCATGCAGATTCCATCACACCGCCAAGCCCTCCACAGATCAGCACTGCCCCAGCACATGCTATTTCCTTGCCCACCTCATATGCCATGTTGCTTGCAATGTCAGTACATCTGTCCTTATTATAGCCAATCACAGCAATCTGTAGCTTGCGCACAGGCCTGAGCAATAATCATTGTCAGAATTATAGTTTTCGCAGATTATGCCTTGAGGATAAATAGACACATTCAAGTTTTGTGTTTTGCATTCTTTTCCAAACAGAGAAAAGCAGTAAGAGGCGACTTAATGGGTTTTGTTATATCGAGGCTCCAATATCGAAAGTGTGCCTGCCTGCCAACCAATTCCTGTATTGAAAATGCCTATAACAACTAAGACTTAAAACTGTAGTAAGAGAAATCATGTTATGAAGTTCCGCGATAGGATTGAGGCTGGCAATCTCCTTGCAGAAAGGCTGGCGGAGCATGGATATACCCCTGCGATAGTACTCGGCATTCCGCGGGGAGGCGTCCTACTAGCGGATATTGTAGCCAAGAAGCTTGCCGCAGACTTTGACATTGTCATACCAAGAAAGCTTGGAGCACCAGAGAACGAAGAACTTGCTATAGGAGCAGTGATGGAGGATGGTACTTCATATATTAATAGATATATTGTAAATGCGCTGCGAATACCACAGAACTACATCGAAAGCGAAAGGATACGCCAGGTTGCGGAAATCATGCGCAGATCTGCAGCATACAGAAAGCCAGGTCTTAGTTATAACATTGCAGGCAAAAACGTAATCATAATTGATGATGGCATTGCCACAGGTGCTACAGTCATTGCTACTGCAAGATGGGCAAGAAAGCATCATCCATCAACCCTCACTATCGCAGTTCCAGTCGCGCCTTCTCAATCTGTGGAAGTGCTAGAACAGGAGTCCGATTCTATTATAGTGCTGCACATGCCACACGATTTCGGATCAGTCGGACAGTTTTATGAAGAGTTTGGACCAGTGTCTGACGATCGGGTGACTCAGATTATGCGTTCAAGAGGACTATTGCTGTAGAACTAATATATGGCATTAATATTGTCAAAATTGAATGGAATTTCGCATCAAAGACATCACACTTGCCAAGGAAGGCAAGAACCGTATCGATTGGGCAGAAGCCCACATGCCTGTACTGGTTGCACTGCGTCAGAAATACGAAGAAACCAAGCCTCTCAAAGGGATAAGGGTTGCTGGATGTCTACACGTTACAAAGGAAACCGGAGTCCTTGTTAGGACTCTCAAGGCTGCCGGGGCCGAGCTGGCATGGTGTGGCTGCAATCCATTGAGTACACAGGATGATGTTGCTGCCTCCTTAGCTCAGGATGAAGGTATTTCGATATTTGCAAGCAGAGGCGTCACGCAGCAGGAATATTATGATGATATACATTCTGCCATGATGATCGAACCACATGTCACTATTGACGACGGCGCTGATCTGACTGTTGAAATGCACAAGAAAAATTTTAACTCAATAAGAGGAGGTACAGAAGAAACAACTACTGGCGTCATCAGGTTGCGGGCTATGCAAAAGGCGGGCAAGCTGACGTATCCAATTATTGCTGTTAATGACGCTGAAACAAAACACGACTTTGACAACATTTATGGCACTGGCCAGTCAGCCTTGGATGGTATAATACGCGCGACTAACATTCTAATTGCGGGTAAGAATGTGATTGTTGCAGGCTATGGCCACGTGGGCAAAGGCATTTCCCGGCGTGCGGCTGGCCTTGGTGCAAATGTCATTGTTACAGAAGTTGATCCTATAGCTGCCCTTAAAGCTAAGATGGACGGCTATGCTGTGACCAAGATGGAAAAGGCAGCCGAAATAGGCGATGTTTTCATCACGACGACAGGTTGCAAGGATGTCATTATTGACAAGGACATTGCGAAGATGAAAGACGGCGCAATCTTGGCAAATGCAGGTCATTTTAATGTTGAAATTTCTATA
>JAICPK010000101.1 GCA_025929855.1 Nitrososphaera sp. | reverse complement strand
TTCTTTCGCAAAAATATAAGAGAACTATTGTCATGGTAACTCATAACGTAGCACTTGCAGAGGCAACTGACAGAGCTATCTACATCAAAGATGGAACAGTCGAAAAAGAGGTTTTCAACAAATGATTCATCTGAGAACATTCGTATATGATTGGTTTGGATTCCTTTCTATATGCAATAACGCTGGTGCAAATTGTTCTCTTTATTATGTGCATTCCACATCCAGATCGATAAATGAAAAAGGGCAAAAAGTAAGAACTAAAGAAGATTTGTGATCTAAATGAATATCAAGGAGATCTTCTTGCTGTCATTTGACGCATTAAAGGAAAGAAAAGTGAGATCTATCCTTACTATACTAATGGTTGTCGTAGGAAGCAGTCTCATGGTTGCTCTAAATGGGCTTGGTGCTGGTTTTGGAAAGTTTATTGACGAATCCTTTAGCATGCTTGCTCCAAATATTCTATTTGTATCAAGCGCTCAGCAGGATCAGTCAGCCTCTGGTCCCTTCGGAGGTGGCGGCCCGCCCCCTGTTCCCAAGATAACATTAAACGCTGCTGTCGAGACGAGGATACGCTCTCTTCCTTTTGTAAGCGATGTGATCTCATCTTATCAAGGTCAAGTACAGCTAGAATCATCGGGTAAGACTCTTTCCAAGTCAGTTTTTTCTATTGATCCAGCCAAGCTCTACACTATAGCACCTACTCTAGAATTTGAAGAAGGTTCTGCTATGCGCTCAAATGATCCATCTGCCATTTACATAGCTGATGAGATAGCCTATCCTCCAGGTGAGAACACTCCTTTTGCAACCATTGGTCAAACAATGAGAGCGACATATTCATTCGTCGATGAAAATGGCAATCAGCAGGAAGAATCTAGGAGCTTTGTAGTAAGAGGAATAATGAAGCCGACGGGTAATCCAACGATTGATAACGCAGTTGTATTCAATGAAGATGCGGGAAATGCTTTAATGCATAAATCCGGCAAGTATGACGGTTTTTTGGTAGCTGCAGAATCAGGCGAGTTTGTGAAAAACGTTGAAGAGGAAATACGGAAACTATATGGAAATGATATAGGGGTCACATCTCCAGAGGCCATACTGAAGACGATAAGGGAGTTTACAGGTGGGTTCACAGTTTTCATACTAGGAATTGCGCTTGTAGCTCTTCTTGTAGGAGCAGTAGGGATCATTACGACTCTCTACACATCAGTAATGGAAAGGACAAAGGAGATAGGCACCATGAAGGCCATCGGAGCCCAGAATAGCAACGTCCTAGGCCTTTTCATGGCAGAAGCTTTAATGATAGGTATTCTTGGAGCCACTTCTGGATTGCTTCTAGGTATAGCCGGCGGCTATGTGTTGACTGCAGGAATAGGCTCAGCTGGAGGACCTGAGGGGGGTGATGCAAGTAACGCCCCCATGAATATATCACCTGTCTTCCTTCCTGCGGACCTGGCTAATGTCTGGGGTATATCTGTTGGTCTGAGTCTTATTGCGGGTATATACCCCGCATGGAAGGCGTCAAGACTATCTCCTATTGTGGCCCTCAGAAGAGAATAATTCAGCATCTGTTATAGATTGCCACGGCTCAATCGAATCTATTGCATGAATATAGAATTCTACGAAGAGAAATACAGTCTGAAAAAGGAATCCTCATATTGAACTTAACTGGCAACATGCACAAAAAGTGAGGATACCTTATTGCAATACTACTTTCAGATTAACTCTTCAAAATCATGTTGAACAATTGACGCGCCGCGATTTTTGGGTGGTGTACTGCAAGCTTCATCATGTTGGCTTTAGTGAAATCTGCTTTGATAAAGTCCAAAAATTCATGAACTGTCATGTCTCGGAGAATTTCAATCTCCTTGTCCCATTCCTCATCGGTTAATCCAACCCAGCGCATCTGCACTTTGAGGGCAGATTGTATCTTGGATTCTATCTTGGCCTTCCATGACCGTTCATATTCCACTAAAGATTCCTTATCGGAGTTCTGTGAAAGCGAGTCAGCTCCAACCTTCCCTGCGAGCCTCCCAAAGTCGATGGCGTAGCGTATACCTTCCAGCACCAGTGGATTTGATTGGCCAGCCGAGTCTCCGACCATTATCAGACCATCAGCTATGCTATTTCGCCTAACACCCTGGTTTGGTATAAATCCATAATGCAGTTCTAAGGGTTGTATCTTACCTTGTCCGATCGTATCTAGGGGCTTGAACCTTTTTTCAATTATTTTGTGCAACTTTTCAAGGGGCTCGGCATTTGATTCCGGTCTGCCAATCCCAACTCCAATTCTCACCCTATTTGGTGAGAGAGGAAATACCCATGCATATCCTGCATCTGAATACTTTTGACCTACCATAAGGACCCATGTAGTACTGTCTATATCGTCGCAATAGCACTCATATTCTGCGCCTACCCCATAGCGCTTCCAGTTGCTGGCCATTCCAGCTTTGCGGCCAACAGATGTACTAAAGCCGCTTGCATCTATTACTAAAGTTGAGCGCACAGTTAACATTCCCTCTGGCGTGCTTGCCCTGACTCCGACCACTCTGTGGCCATCTTTGATAACATCGATGACATTGCTCTTTACCTTCAGTTGGGCGCCCTCTTTTGCTGCAAGAACGGAAAGATGCTGGTACATAGCTCTAATATCAAGGACACATGATTTGGAAACATCTCCTGTGATAAGGACATCATTGGAAGACGATACAAAGCGATAATTCTGAATTGGGTTGTAAAACTTGCTTGGTATGCCAAGCCTCTCCATTTCAGAAATCCAAGTTACACCGCTTGTCCTTATGCAGTGTGCGATTGACTGGTCCTTTTCGAACAGAACTACTTTTGCTCCTTCTTTAGCCGCAGAGTACGCAGCTGAAAGTCCTGCAGGTCCTCCACCAACTACTGCAATATCAAATTTTTCTTCTTTTCCTTCCATTATTTTTTACTCATCCTGCGGTGAAGGATATACCATCGAACCGCATATAGGGCAGTATGGAGCCATAAATCGCTTTTTGTTCACTTGATATACCATTTAGTCTGCGTAGCGCCTCAAAGATATTGCCAGCCACCATGACTTCTTTAACTGGATGTTTTATTGTACCATTCATAACCAGCCGGCCACCTTTTACAACTCCAGAAAAATCACCGTTAACTGGATTGACGTTGCCAGAAAACCTGCTTATTATCATACCCTTATCTATTTCAGATACTAGTGTATCAAGGTTTGATCTCATAGGCTTTACTAGAAAATTGGTTGTGGACACCGTTGGCGGCGAGCTGGTCGATCCGCCTGCGTTGCCTGTACTCCTTACGCCATCTTTACTTGCTGTGTGCGTATTGTAAAGATACTTTTTGAGAATACCCTTTTCTATCACAATATTTCTCCTGTGGAAAACACCTTCTCTGTCAAAGCTTGATGCATTAAGTCCCTCCACATTAGTTGCGTCATCTTCTACTGTAAGCAGATCAGAAGCTACCTGTTTGCCTATCTTGCCTGCAAAGTAGCTGGATTTTTTCTGCACAGCGTCTGAGTTGATGGCATGCGCAATAACTTCCTCTATCATTTCATTTGCTGCCATGGGAGTTAACAGCATTTCTCCCTTGAAGCTTTCCTCTATCTTGCGTGTACCAAGCGACTTGACTACTGTCTGTGCAAACTCGGTTGCAGTATTGCGCACATTAATATCTTTGACATAATGAGAGCCGCCAACTTGGTAGTCAAAGCTTGAGATTTCAGTGTCTTCTATTGCCATGCCCATTATCGACCAGGAAAAGACGCTTGCCTTTTCTTTTAGCTCTATCCCATTAGAATTTGCAAGTGCGTGCGTGGCCACCTCGGCGGTAAAGTTGCCGCTGTCGACGGTTACTCTGCTGTCATACGATTTAGCAGATTTGAGCATCTCAGCTGCCATCCTTGCAGCATTTAATGTGTGAAATGACTCAGCATTTCTATCGTATATACCGCGAAGTGACTTTGACTTTGACCTTGATCTAGGCGGAAGAACATTATGCCTGTCCTTTGGACTTGCGTGTGCAACCTTGATTGCCATAGCCGCAGCATCGCTTATCCTGCTTTTGGCTAGATCGTTGGTAGAGTAAAAGCCAATTGAGCCATCAAGCATCACCCTAATG
>JAICPK010000066.1 GCA_025929855.1 Nitrososphaera sp. | reverse complement strand
CTGAGCTTATTCTAGCAATTATGTCGTAAACGCCATATACACCTGATACTTCAACGGCTTCCGGCAATTTTCTTATTTCTCGAATTATTTCCTCTTCAGAACCCAAGTCACAGTTGATAAGGACATATGCTGTTGGCATAGATATGTTTGATTCGGTTGTATTATTAAAATTTCTGCTTCGACAGCTTTTTAGCCTTGATATAGTCTACAAAGTAGAATAGGTATGCTCGCTCATTTATTTTAAGAACCCATGGGATAAATGATTCATTCTTGCTGCTCTTTTCCCCTATTTCAAAACCTGAATTTTCCAAAAGCCTGCGGAAAGATTGTGCATCGTAGATCTTTTCCACTGGCGGGTCACGGTTATAATCATACGGATCAGCAATTATCATATCGGCATGCGGCTTAAGTAGCCAGTGTATTGACGCTAGAAGCTTTTCCGGATCCACAAGTTCAAGCAGATTCAATGCAAGTATCAGGTCAAACTTGCTAGGGTTGAACGGCGTGTTCAGTAAGTCAGATACGCAAAACTCAACATTTCCACATTTTAATTCGTACATCTTCTTTCTAGCTTCGCGGATGAATGAAAAGGAGATGTCTATGCCAATTGCAAACGCATACTTTTGCGCGAGGAGCATAGTACTATAACCCATTGAACATGCCATGTCAAGTGCAACCCCATCCATCTTGGGGTTAATGCTGTGCACTATCCTGTTGTACACTTCATTTGGCTTCAATCGCCACCGGAGCGACTTGAGCAACCTATCCTCTACAGAATGCTCGTACTGAGCCCACCTGTAAGGGACGAACCAGCTGCCTCCCTCTTCGTATCTGTCGTTTGATGTAGAGCCCGGCAAAAGTCTCGATCCGCTCTCCTTCAAAAACTGCTTCATCTCTTTTGTCCTGCTGTCCAGAAGCCACCTTCCGTACATCTGCGGTCGGCTTGCAGCATAGGAAAAGAAGTCCTTGACTACTATTGCCACGCCTTGTATTATTGGGTATCTTGTGCCACACTCTTTGCATCTCAGAAACCCTTCCATACACTCGTTTGTCCCATCCATTTCAAGGCTCTCAAGGTGGAGGCGCAGCTGCTTGTCGGTGTGTTGGAGACAGACGAGGTGAGGCGCAAACTGGATCTTCATGCTTGCATATCACAGGACGTCTCCGTATATATAAAATCAGAGAAGTCCATCTTCATGTAACTTGTCAAGCAATGGAGATAGAAAGTCGCGTACTTCCTTCTCGCCTAGGTTAAACGTTTCAACGATGTCAAGAGATATTGAAAGCATGTTGCGATCTTCCCTTGCAGTATACACGGCAGAATCTGCAATATTGAATGGTTCAGCGTTATCGTGCAACCACTCTTTCCACCTGTTGGTTCTTTCTATGTTTGCTTGAAGTGAAGAAATAACATAGTCAATGTCTATTCCTTCATTGTTATCTAGCAAGTTCAGCTTTACCATCGGTAGCAAAAGCGTCCCTTCCGTGACTTGGACATGGATTCTATTCAGCTCAACAATAACTTCTTCATCTTTGGGCTCTATATCTTTGTATGTTGGAAACAGGTAACCTGCAAGGTTGCCATCCCAATCATAGATCTTGTAGAGTGTATCGTCATATTCTGCTTTCCACTTGTTACTGCTTCCCCTCTTGCTAAACAAACGCAACTGATATCACTACGCATGTCTGCCCTACATATTTCTCTCTATAATACATCGCTAGTGATAATTACTAAAGGGTTAAGGGTGGAGTTAAAGAAACAGGCTTTGCTGACCGTTGACTTAAATTATCCCTAGGACTTTAACCCATCCATGTCAGAACCACCACAACCATCACAAGAACAGACAACCCCACGCAGAGAAGGACCCCACGACACAATATACATTGGCAAGAAACCGCTCATGACATATGTTACGTCAACTCTGATCCAGTTGGCCAACCAGCCATCAGTGACAATCAAGGCAAGGGGCTTGAGCATTGGACGAGCAGTAGACGTATCGCAGATCACGCTGAAGAGGATGGAAAATGCAGGATACAAGATAGGTGACGTAAGGATTGGATCTGAGACGGTCCAATCGGAGGACGGCAGGACAAGAAACGTCTCTACAATTGAAATCGAGATAAAGAAGAGCTAGGCCTGCTGTTTCTTTTACTTTTTCTTATTATATCTCTTTTTTGCACTACCGAAGTTAAATCATGAGTACTACTGCTGACGCCGCTGCAATCTATCTTGTGCATCTAAACCCGATGACTAATGCTCACAAATCAATAATCTTGAGGCTCAAAAAGGACTATCGCGTCTACATTTTCCCAGTACGCTTTATTAAGGACGGGCAGGAGGTAAACACAAAGAGCCTTCCATATTCGTATCCACTGCGGAAGCAGATGGTTGAATCTGTATTTGATGACTGTGTCACAGTGCTTCCCGATTATACCTTCTACGCGCCGTACAGGAAATACATGCCGCCGCTTCTTTCGTCACGGTCATGGGAACTCCGTAATCAGATAATTACCCAGATAAATGAGGAAAAGTTCGTGTCATACACTGGTGATAAGGCCGAGCGGCTTATGCTCAAGGCATATAGGCTCAACCCACTCAAAGCTGACAGGCTTGAAGTTTCCGCATCATTGATCAGAGCAAGACTCTATCGACAGGTGGTTGAAGGTCGTGACAGAGACGAAGAATGGCGGGAAAAAGTGCCTGAAGCAGTAGCGGAAATCATCAAGAAGAACTGGAACATTGTGGAGAAGTTTGCAAGAATGGAAGATAGCACGACAAGGGTGATGGGTATGAAATTCCCCAATGAAGGCTACAAGTAGTTCAAGATTTTTATAATCCAGTGAGGGATTGTGGCTTCATACATGAAGGAAAAAGGCGGCGAGTTTGTCTGGTTTGATGGCAAGCTCGTGAAATGGGAAGACGCCAGAGTCCCAATCTATACCCACGCCCTCCATTACGGCACGACAGTCTTTGAAGGTATACGTGCCTATGCAGCCAAGAACAACGTCTACATTTTCCGGCTGGAAGACCACATGAAGCGACTTCACCGCTCTGCCCGGGTTTACTCAATTTCGCTCAAATATTCTGCCCGGGAACTTGCAAATGCTACAGTCGAGCTGTTGCAAGAGAACAAGGTTAAAGAGTCGAGCTATATCCGCCCACTGACGTTTGTAGGCCTGCACGGTATTGACCTTAATGTGACAAAGGACTCGCCGACTCATACTGTTATAATCACGTTTCCGTTTGCAAAATACTTTAAGGGCGAAGGCATCAGGGCATGTGTCTCTTCGTGGAGGCGCATACATGACAGTATGACTCCTCCACTTGTCAAAGCTGCAGGCAACTACCTCAATTCAATTCTGGCAACACAGGAGAGCAAGCGTAACGGTTATGACGAATCGATTCTGCTTGACTCGTACGGCAACGTAAGTGAGGCTTCTGGCGAAAATATTTTTGTTGTCCGGCATCACAATATCTATACACCATATTTCGCCGATTCGGCGCTTGAAGGTATAACGCGTGAAACTGTCATGACGATAGCAGAGGACTTAGGCTACAAGGTCATTGAGCGCCAGATAGCGAGGACTGAACTATATATGGCTGACGAAATATTCCTTACCGGCACTGCAGCAGAGATAGTCCCAGTTACCAATATAGATTGCTACCTTGTTGGTAGCGGAAAGGAAGGGCCGATGACAAGGAGTATCCGTGAAATGTATGCCAAGATAGTGTCTGCCGAAGCCAAAGAATACATGGAGTGGTTGACCCCTGTATGGTAGGCACTACCAGAAGTGACACTAGAATTGCTGTTATAGGCGTTGGCGGATGGGGCAAGAACCATGCAAGAGTGTTGAAGGAGCTTGATTGCCTGGCAGCGGTATGCGATCTTGACCTTGCTAGGGCTAAGGAGATTGCAAGCAGGCATGATGCACATGCATATTCTTCAATCGACGAGATGTTGGAAAAGGAACGGCTTGACGGTTGTCTAGTGTGTACGCCTACAAACACGCACGCAGCTGTGGCCAAGAAGGTTATAGAACATAGTATTAACGTATTTGTTGAAAAGCCCATGTCATTCTCTTCCAAAGAATGTGAAGAAATGACACATATGGCGGAAAAGAAAAAGCTAATTTTAACATCCGGCTACGTCGAGCGATTTAACCCTGCTGTTAGCGATACGCGCAAGCTAGTAGAGGGCAAGATGTATGGCGACCCTATGATGATTGAGTTTCATAGGGAAAATAGAATGCCGCCACATATTACAGATGTAGGGATAATATATGATACATCAGTGCATGACATTGATGCGGCAATATTCCTCTTTGGGAGCCCCCCGCACGTCATATTTGCACGTGCTGGCAAACGCTTTCATGCACATGAGGACTTTGCAACCATCATGCTTGGCTTTGAAGGGCAAAAAGTAGCCGTCATTGCATCCAACTGGCTCACTCCAAAAAAGGTAAGAACCTTTAGTGCTGTATGCACTGACGGCATTATTTCCGGTGATTTTTTAACACAGGAGATCAGAATAGACCATGCCGAAGCTACTATAGTGCCCCGCCGGAAGTTCCAAGAACCGCTGACATTAGAGCTAAAGAATTTTGTTGAATCTATAGAAGGTAAGGCAAAGATAGTCGTGACTGCTACAGACGCGACAAACGTGACAAAGGTAGCAGAGGCAGCTATACTGTCAAGCAATACTGGCTCGCCTGTGTATTTGGATCTGAAATGAACAGGTCGATGCTTGATATCCTTGCATGTCCCATAGATAAGCACTATCCATTAGAGCTTTTCCAAATCATTTCAGAAGGTCAGACCGTGAAAGAGGGTATTCTATTTTGCACAAAGTGCAATCGCTACTATCCGATAATTGATGAGATACCTATCATGCTACCGGATGAGCTTAGAGAAAGGCAAAAGGTCCAAGACATAGAGTTTTTGAGGAAATGGCAAAATAAGATCCCTGGCAAGGTTATAAGGCAAGGAAATCCATGGCATTTGTGAAGGAATGAGCAACAACTATTCCGCATTGCCGGGCGTGACAAACTATGTTGACAAGAGTGCCAAGATCGGTAAGAATGTCAAGGTATGGCACTTTGCGTATGTGGGGAAAGACGCTGAAATAGGAGACAATGTGATGATAGGTTCGCTGACCCATGTAGATTACAAGGTCAAAATAGGCGACAATACTAGAATTGAGGGGTCAGTTTACATTCCACCCCTCACAGTAATTGGCAAGAATGTATTCATTGGGCCTGCAGCAGCATTCACAAATGATCCTTATCCGATGAGCCCCAAAATGGCTGGAGTAATAGTGGAAGATGGTGCTATAATAGGCGGAAGGTCTGTCTTCAAACCGGGTATTCGGGTAGGTAGAAACAGCGTCGTTGCAATGGCTGCAGTTGTTACAAAGGATGTCCTGCCTGATACTGTGGTAATGGGCCATCCTGCTAGGCCGGCTTACAGTCGTGCAGAATATGATAGAAAGAAGAAAGAGTGGGAGTCAAAGAAGTAATGAATAGAGAGAGAAAAACTCCTGTAAACCAGCAAAATG
>JAICPK010000147.1 GCA_025929855.1 Nitrososphaera sp. | reverse complement strand
CCTGACCCTTTTGATTCCACCACAGTCAGTTTCAGTTCATCCACAAGCGCAGAAATAGAGCGCAGCATTTCCTTCAAAGCATCCATCGTTTCGCCAATGTTCTTGCTGTCACCTACTGAGATGATAGTGTTTTTGGTGGACTTGATTGTTTCCCTTGTCTCGTCTAGTACGCCGGAATTCTTCAGCTCCATTGTGACTCTTTCAATTTTTGCACTGGTTTTTTCAATTGACTCGGTGGTCTTACGAATGTTTTCAATGTTAGTTACCATGGCTGGCTCTCTAAGCGATTTAATTATCTCGCTGCCAACCGTGGCAGTATCTCGAATCTTCTCAAGTGAATTCTGAACATCCGGCGATCCAAGTTCCCTTATTATCTCAACTGCATCAGATGTCGTCTTTTTTACGTCTTTGAGCTTTTCTGCCATTCACAATAGTATCGCTTTCCGCTTTAATTGCAAAGCGGTAAAAGTTTCCGGTACCTATATTCTATAACTTGCTCGACTTTTTGGCGTCTTACCCATACTATCCTTATTAAGATCATAATAGCTGCTCAAGAACAAAAGTTTACACGACGTCTGCAGTTGTGACTTTTTCCTTATTCTTTTCTGTATCTATTGCGACACCTTCAGTTGGGCTGCGTGTGTCATGCAGCTTGTCATAGTTAGCTTCGTATGCCATGCAGCATCCATGCGGTGCAATTACGTCTGACACCTTGCCCATCACATCAGGTCCTTTATCTTCCACCAGCATACACTTGCCGCCGCTAGCGCTCATCCAGTAGATACAGTTGTAGCAAAAGTATCCCTCGTGCAGGTTCGAGTCAGCAAACTTGTCGTATTCAATGTATGATGCCTGTAGCTTGCTCCTTTTCTTGAACTTAGTCAGATTATCGACTGCACCAGCAGCTTCTTTGATCTTCTTACCAATATCTGCCACCTTTATCGCGCCTCCTCCTCATTTGGGTCCCACAATGTGCATAGACCATGTGGTGCTATGATGCCAGATTCTCGGCCGTTAACGTCAGGTCCGGTATCTTCTACTATAGCGCAGTGGTTTTCTTTAATGAAGTATATGCAATTGTAGCAGAAATAGCCCGTGTGCAGATCGGCATTTTTGAATTGGTCTATCTCCAAGTACCCCGAAGCTGCCTTTGAGAGCTTAGGATATTGTTTGTCAGTAGATATAATCTGACTTGCCATGGCAATATCGTTGCGGCATAGTATAAAATAAGTTTATTATTTCTCACTATGATCGTGTCCTATTACCTTTTTCTGAGCTCTCTTGCAAGTCGCTTTAGTCTTGACCATCGTAAAGTGAACTTGGCAAGTATTATTGCACCCACGAGGACCGCCCAGATCCAAAGAGGAGGACTTTCCACTTTTCTTTCATGTCATTAAACGAATTTATGCTCTTGCTTTGAAATTCTCTCATAGCTGGCGGGCTGGAACTACTATAATCATCAACAGGAGGTTGTGAGCTTTCTGAACTTGCTATCATTCTCCTTTACCTCTCCATATACAAAAGCCAAACCTTGTCGCTTGTATTATTTTCTGACTGTGATATAACATGTGTTCTTATATTGTTAAAAGTCTCTGGACGACAGGCAATTAATCTGAAATTCTATTACGGCCCCCAAAATGATTAACCCGTACTCAAATTACAGCATAAAGCATTAAGTCTTTATCTTATTGTTAAACCTCTTATTTGATTAATTGTCTTATAGAACTTCTTCCTATTATCATTAACCATTTTATATGGCGTAGACAGGATTTCGCAATTAAAGACGCCACTGCCAAATTATTCGTATAAACTTCTGGCCACATTTCATCTAGAATTTTCGAATTGGAACCATTCAAGACTATCTCTGTACGTTACCAATAGATGTTCTCTTTTGCTTAATAGCTAATAAACTCAATGTTTACGATTTCATAAGGATCGCAGTTCGCATCTGATATTTTGTCCTCCCTCAAGAACGGAACAAGAAAGAGCACCAGGAGGTGGCGTTTCAAATCTTTCGCATACTGAAGTTACGCTACCAAGCACTTCTTCAGCGCTACCAACCTGTTCTTCAGCTATTTCACACTCCTCCAGGGTATCAAAGCAAAAAAATCCCCTAGGTAATTCCGGTTCAAAACAAGAGACTACCTCTTCTGTCTGTAGTCTGTTGTCAGGTGGAGGTGTTGATGGTCCTTCTTCTACATTAATTGGTACGCCTACATTGGTATCGTCAATCTCGGCAGTGTTATCTCCGAATGTGACGGTATCATGATCTACGGTCTGATCTTATTGGTTCGAGCTTACGGTTGTGGTGTCCGTTGAGTCTTGATTGGCCTCGGCGCCATCAGCATTATCACCGTTTTCCTCATCATCGCCGCCGTCTAAAACATTCGATATGATGCCGCCGACGAGGTCTTCGTCTGAGGAGCTATTTTCTTGCGCAATTGCTGCTGGTACCCCTGCAGGTAAAGCAGACACAAGAGTAAATATTACTAGGGCCAGAGGCGAAGTTTTTGGACTCATTGGATT
>JAICPK010000131.1 GCA_025929855.1 Nitrososphaera sp. | reverse complement strand
CTGGTCTAATGTTGCTCACATCAACACATATCCTTGTGTGCTTATTGCTGTGCGTAATTCTTTAACTTTTACAAAGTATTAAGACTATCACAAAAAGACAAAAATGTCAACAAACTACATGGTTCGGCATAGACATTGCTGCTGGATTTGTCCGACAACTTCCTAAAATCAGCTCAATTTAAGATTATGATTTACTCGCAGGATGAAATGGACATGGGAATTAATTCCACGACTTCAGCAAGATTCAACTGGGAGGAGTCGAGCAGAGGGTAAAGAGACCAACAAGCTGCCGTATATATAATACAGCGTTTTGTGGAAATAAAAATAAGAAAATGGTTATAGCACAGCTCGAAGCTCTTCAGCGAGTTTCTGAGATTCCTCAGGCCTGCTCATATATGTCGCTCGCGTATTCTGAAAAGCCGCAAGTCTCCATTTCCCGTTACGCTTGACAGCAACAAGAGTCTGAATCGAATTTCGCTCTGGGTCAAGATCGCTCTGTCCGGCCATTACTGTTCCACCAACAGCATGCATTACAGCAACGTTCGAGATCAGAAAGCGCACGCTTCTTACTTTTCCTACAAGTCGAGAGCCTTTGAGAAACATATCAAATAAGTGTTGATGAAATGAGGCAATTTCTTGACGCCCCTTGATATGTGTACCATCAAACCCCACCAGATCGCAATCTTCTTCAAATGGGGCTGCAAAGGCATCTCCAATAGCTGCATTCCATCCGTCCATCAATTGCTGGTAAAGGCTGCGGACTGCTGCTTCATCAGAAGCGGCCGATGATAGGGTCTGCGAATTCTGATTCATCAATATCCCACCATTCTCCGCACATACTCTGAATGGCTGCTCAGATTATTTTTGGTTGTCTTGTGTTCTATTTCTTCTACAGTGGCATAGACGTGATGCCTATGGACTTCGGGGTGCCAGAACAGCTTGGCTCTCTTGCTGCATCTGCTGCATTCATAGTTTCGCTCAATCCAGTCAAATTTCCAGCAAGGATACACAGATGAGAACCTATGGACATCGTCAGGTGGATTTGCGTCAAAAGTATTGCTGCAGGATCTGCAGGAATACTTGACAGCGTTTCTCTCGCTTTCATTTTTTTGGAACATCTGATTATTTTTTGCTGTCATATCAGTAGTAATTGAATTGTTATTTGTGGATTTATCCCTGATCATAATTAGGGTCCACATATGGGTCAGGTGATAGAGAGAGGTATGTCCATTGTTAATACTTACAGTATACATGTAATCCATAGGTTTGTCACTTTGAAATTATTGTTTTGGCACTTCTTCTTGTTATTATGCTCTTTACTATTCCTAATGCAATTATCCAGAAGCCTAAAAAGAGAAAGATGATAGGACCTGGAAACGTAATTAAGGTCAAACCTCTGGTAGATACCATACCGGCTACCGCCATAAGGGTCCCGGTAACAATTAACAAGATCGACACCAAAATGGATCTTTCATTCGTTGAAACAAAGAATGCTGCTGTTGATAGTGCAACTACTCCAAAGCCGAAAATCATTCCTCTTACCATTGAGCTAAGAGGCAATAAATCGCCTCCTCCTGCTGCATTTGTAGCAACATCTACACCTGAGATCAGAAACATAATGAGTGCTGCTATGGCTAAACCCTTCGCAAATCTTGTGGTCAAGATCTCCCTCTCACCCAACCCTACCTTGATATTGCCACATCAGTTTCTGGTTGTCTTGGATATGTGATGTAATGTACCAGCTTGCGGCACATATCTGCAAAATTCTCCCTGCAGTGGCTACAAGTAATGCTGTCAGCAGCACATTCATGTTCAAGGACGATGATTTCAAAGACACAATAATTGACATATGCCAGTTTTTACCCTTCATAGACGAAAAATAATGGATGCATTATTCTGACTAGGTCTTGGAATAATACTTCCAGCAGGTTACACAGTAGCACACCCTGCCATGTGTTGGGCTATGAAGCGTGAACAGAAAAAAAGGGATGTCACAT
Organism: Nitrososphaera sp.; assembly: GCA_025929855.1. Taxonomy (GTDB): domain Archaea; phylum Thermoproteota; class Nitrososphaeria; order Nitrososphaerales; family Nitrososphaeraceae; genus Nitrososphaera. Next base: position 1,202 of record JAICPK010000131.1, on the reverse strand, counting down.
ACCACTATTAACCAAAACTCTGGTAAAATGCCCGACTAACCACGGATATTGTCCAGACGAGTCTTTTCAATAATCTATAGTCATCTTCTAACTGATGCCTTGTACCTTTCGTATTCAATGCCAAAGTTTTTCTGAAGTCTATCTTCCTCAAATGAGATAATAATTGCATTTTTGTGCAAGCAACATCATCACCGATAACCTTTTTGTACAGTTGCCGTAGTCTCATTCTTAGAGTCGCTCTTTTTTTCCTATTCTCGTCTTAGCGCGACTATTGGCGACAGCTTGGATGCCTTCCAGGCGGGGTACAGACCCGCTGCAACGCTCAATCCCAGCGATATTGCCCAAACTCTGGCAAGGTCGCTCCATGGATAGCGTGGCGTCACTTCAGATGATGATGGAAGGAGGTTTGAAGCAAAAAGAGACAAAGCGCCATAGCCTCCCAGAACGCCTACTACAAGGCCTATGCTTGCGCCAATAATTCCAATTATGGCTGCCTCTGCAAGAAAGAGAGCAAGTACATTTCGATCCCTTGCACCAATGGCCTTCATGACACCTATCTCCCTAGTTCTCTCAGTGACTGAAGTATACATGGTGGTAACTATTCCTACAGAGCCAACTAGGAGAGCTACTAGCGCAATGCTGGAAATGACGCTGCCAAAGCCGGCAGTAAACTGGCCGATTGATTGAAGTATTGCCTCTGAGGTTGTTATTCCTATGTCGGATCCATAGAGGTCCCGTATCTCTTTTTCAACCTGTGTAACATGGTCCGTGCTGTCTGCTGCTACAAAGAGCGAATCGTACCTGCTGGATTTTTGAAGAAGCTTGTTGCCTGCATCAAGGTTAAATACAACCGCCCTGTCAATTGTCGGATTTCCCACCGGCTTCATTATGCCAGCCACAGTGAATGCCTCTGACTGGGACTGCCGCGATGCGGTAGCCAGATCGATGTATGTGTAGGTAACGTTTACTTGCTGGCCTATCATTATTGCCGCAGCGGAACCATCGTTGTCGACTGCTGCTTCTTCTGACAGCTCACCCCACAGGTTGTTGGCAATCAAAGACGGAAGATATATTGCCGATTCGTCTTCTGGGTTCATAGTCGAATCTTCCGTAAATTCCAAAGCAGGGGCAATGATCTTGAGGTTTTCAGGCTGCACCGATAGCACACTTGCAATCTGGGATCTGTTCTCTATAGCAATTGT
>JAICPK010000061.1 GCA_025929855.1 Nitrososphaera sp. | reverse complement strand
TAGCTAGTTTACCCTCCTCTACAACAGCTTCTTCTGTTTCTTGGTCTGCATTTGAAGAAGATGAGGACGATTTTTCTCCACTCGCTTCGCTACTTGAGGCTACCACATCCGCTGCATTTTCTTTTTCCTCCTCGTTTGCTGTTAAGGTACTGGTACTTGGCGTCTCTTCTTGCAATCCTGGACTGGAGCGGAGATTAACTGATTCCTCAGTATCGCTAACTCTTCGTATGTCTTCTTCATTAGGCAGGCGCTGGTTGGACATATATATACGACCTATAGAATTGTTACAAATAAGATACTAAAATTGTTTTTGGCATATTATTATTAATAAAAAAATTAAAGTTATTGATACCTTCTTCTAGGATTAAATGCTTTTTTCATGAAGGATCTGGCAATTCTTGAGATAATCCATATTAAAATGGCTTTTCTAATCACAGTTATATTATGGACAACATGGCTTTAAAGTCGTGCGCGAACTGTCCCAGATCTGGGCCCCATATTTAGCCTTACCCTTGAGACATGCACCTTAACACAATATGCACAAGAGCAAATAACAAGATGTCCCAATCATTCACTCACCTGGCAAAAGAAGTAGGACAATGAAGAAGAACAACAATATATCTCAGCGTAAACAAAAATCTGCTTAGGGCTTCAGTTGCCAAGATATTTTACACAACTTCGATTTGGATGTCCAACTCTAGCATTTTTCGATCCTTTGCCATTTCAAACATTTCCTCAAGCGCTTTCTTGCCTTCGTGTCCCATATCTAGCGTTAAGTTGTTAACATACATCTCGACAAATTTTCTTATCGTTGCTTTTGACTGTCCTCTGCCAAACTGCATCGCATATTCAAGCGCATCGTCAATGTTATCAAGGCCATACTTGATAGATTTTGTAAAAAGGTCACTGAATTGCTTTATTTGAGCTATGCTCATAGTTCGGGTGCTTGCAACGTTGATGCCAAGCGGCACAGGCAGGTTGCCAGTATTCTTCGACCACCAATGGCCAAGGTCCATGACACTGGCAAATTTCGTGTTGTCATATGCTATTTGAGCCTCATGTATTACAAGCCCAGCGTCTGCATTTCCTCTGGCGACGGCATCCGGAACTGTCTCAAATGGTACCACCTTTTCTTTGAATTTGCCAACTGCCAGTCTCAAGAGCAAGTTTGCTGAAGTGAGTTTGCCAGGAATTGCGATTGTTGCATTTTCCAATTGAGCTGGAGACATCGTGTTTTCCTTTCTTGTTATGACAATTGGTCCATAATTGAGCCCAAAGCTGCCTCCACTCTTTAGTATGACGTAATCTTTTAGATGAGCGTAGGCGTGAGCTGACACTGCTGTCACGTCTAGTTCATGTTTCAATGCACGTCGGTTCAATGCTTCAATATCCTGTATGACATTCTTTATCACAAAGATGGATCCGAGCTTACCGGATGCAAGTGCATAGAACATGAAAGCGTCATCTGCATCTGGGGTATGGCCAACAGTTATGTCCATTTGTCATTTCTTTGGTCGCTTCTGTCACTATTAAACCGTTGAATCTTTCGTCTCTTGGCTGGAACAACATTTAATAATCCTGCACCAAACTTTTTTGGCTTGATCACATGCCAAAGTTTAAGTCAACTCAAGATATTTTGAGAATAATTGGTAATAAGGATCAGATACGTAACTTTGGCGTCATTGCCCACGTTGACCATGGTAAGACAACCATGAGTGATAGCCTGCTAGCAGCATCTGGTATTATTTCTCCATCTGTAGCAGGTCAGGCTCTGGCGCTTGACTCTATGAAGCTTGAGCAGAACCGCCAAATGACAATTAGAGGAGCAAACGTTACACTATTTTACGAAACTGAAGGCAAGGAATATGTTATTAACATGATAGATACCCCAGGTCACATTGACTTTACTGGCAGGGTGACCCGTGCACTTCGTGCAATTGATGGCGTGGTTGTTGTTTCTGATTCCGTAGAAGGCATAATGACTCAGACAGAGACCGTTACTAGGCAGGCCCTAGAAGAGCGTGTACGCCCTGTGCTTTACATTAACAAGATAGACAGACTCGTCAAGGAGTTGAAGCTGAATCCGGATGAGATGCAAAGGTGGCTTATCAATATCATCAACCACTTTAACCAGCTGATTGACATTTACGCCGAGCCGGAAATCAAGGAAAAGTGGAAGGTAAGTATTCAGGGCAACAGCGTAGCCTTCGGCTCTGCCAAGGACAGATGGGGATTTAACTTCAAGATGGCCCAAAAGAAGGGTATCAAATTCAAAGATGTTTATGACGCTTACATGAGCAACGATCCAAATGCCATCAAGACACTTGCAGAAAGAGCACCACTGTCAGACGCAGTACTTGGAATGGTTGTAGAGCACCACCCGCCGCCTCATGTTGCACAAAGATACAGGATCCCCAAGATTTGGCCTGGCGAGCTCAACTCTGACATTGGCAAGGCCCTAGTAGAGTGTAACGAAAAGGGACCTGCACTCATGATGGTGACTACAATTAATGTAGACCCTCAAGCTGGCAGGGTCGCTACTGGGAGGCTTTACTCTGGCACTATCAAGGACGGTGACGAAGTATATCTTATAGATGCAAAGAGACCAGGCAGGGTCCAGTCTGTCAACATATACATGGGCAATACACGAGAGATTGTGAGCTTTTTGCCGGCAGGCAACATTCCGGCGCTGCTTGGGCTCGACTACGCAGTTGCAGGCGAAACCCTTTCCACTGTGAAGGGATCGGTTGCATTTGAATCCATCAAATACGTCTCAGAGCCTGTAGTTACTATTGCAGTAGAGCCAAAGCACCCCAAGGATCTGCCTAAGCTCGTCGAGGTTCTGCGCAGGCTGACGGTAGAAGACCCTAACCTTATAGTAAAGATAAACGAAGAGACTGGCGAAACGCTGATGGCAGGTATGGGCGTACTTCATCTAGAAATAGCTACTTCTCTTTTGCAGGAGGCAGGTCTTGACATTGTTACGACCCAGCCTCTGATAAACTACCGTGAGACGATAAGGGCAAAGGCAGGCCCAATAATGAGCAAGTCTCCAAACAAACACAACAAAATATTCATGCGCGTTGAGGCGCTCCCAGACGATGTTCTTGACATGATAAGGACTGGTAAGCTTAAGGAAGATATGGACAAAAAGGAGATGGCCAGGATATTGCGCGAGAGGGGGTGGGAGGCAGATGAAGCAAGGAGTGTTGCAGCAATTGACGTCAGCGGCAACATGCTAGTAGATGAGACAAAGGGTGTTCAATTCCTACACGAGTCTATGGACTCTATACGATCAGGTTTTGATGATGTTGTACGCAATGGTCCTATTGCCCATGAAGCAGTAAGGGGAATCAAGTTTGTTCTGCATCACTTCGTCCCTCATGAAGACCCGGCCCACAGGGGTCTTGCTCAGCTGATGCCGGCCACAAGGAGGTCGATGCTTGGCTCAATGTTGATTGCTGACCCAGTGCTGCTAGAACCAATACTTGGTATAGAAGTCAAATGTCCCCAGGACCTGATAGGCCAAGTATCAAGTGTGCTCTCCAGCAAGAGGGGCAAATTACTGAATGTCGAGCAGAAGGGCATTATTGCAATCATGCAGGGTGAAATACCTGCATCTGAGACATTTGATCTGTCAGAAAAGATGAGAGGCGCAACTGCAGGCAAGGCCATGTGGAACACATTTTTTAAGTCATGGCAGGCGGTTCCAAACTCGATATTTAGGCCACTAGTTGCAGACGTGAGAAAGAGAAAGGGCCTTAATCCAGAGCCCCCATCACCCGATGAGTTTATAGACAAGGAGTAAGAGGGGTCTCCTCCTCCTCCTTTCTAACACAAATTTGTAGTGACTTACTAGGTAATAATTCAAATTATGAGGCTTGGATGCTGCTTAGAGCTGACCCTATTGTGTTTAGACATTTTCCGCTTTCTGCAAACTACGTGGCTTTATCAACTCCAATGTTGGCTATGCTTAAAGCTTGAACTATTGACCTTTATCGGAGCAGGAATACCTACCTATTTTTCTAGGGTTACCCCAGATAGAGGGATAAACAATAAAACCGTAAAGAAATTTAATTATGGTACAATTATTGATATAAGATTATCACCATGCCCTCAATAGTCATTAGCTGCGCTGGCGATAATGAACTTGCTAGGAAGATTAACGACTATCTTATGGACAAAATTACCCCGTCTCATGATACTATTTACATCTCGCTTTCTGAAGATGAACTTGAAATAGTCTTAGAAAAGCTTGGAGTTTCTAAGGATGAAATCAGGAAGCTCCTGCATGACTTTATAAAATCCAATTCAGAGCTTGCGGACTATTATTCAATAACAGAGTTTAATGACAACGTATTCGTTGTAGGCATTCCAAAGAGCCTAGACGAGATGACAGTAAACTGTGAAATATGTGGGTATATTGCATCAAGTGAAGATGATCTGAATATACACAAGAGAACACATGGATTAATTTTTATTCTATAGTGTAGTTTGACAGGAGCATTGAACAATTTCATTGACATGGAGGACGAACTATGAGTTTACACGACATTTCCCTCAAAAAATTAGCCATAATCATGATTGCCGCAGGCGTTATCATTGTATTTGCTATATCGGGATTTCAGGCAAGGAATCTATTTGCTCCAAGTATAACTGAGGATTCACAAGTAATCATAAAGAATCAACAACAGAACACCTGTGTAGTGGAAGGTTCTGACAGGGTGCCAAGAACTATATCAGACTGTCCCTACAACATGGGAGACACAGTCTCTATAACTTACAAACCAGAACAACCTTCTATAGAGAGGCACGGACTTGTACAAGTAGCTGCTGATGGTGCAGGCTGATTTATGACTTTGGAGGAGAAATCTTCTCACAAGAGCTGGAGAAGAAAGAGTGGCAGAATTGCAGCATCTGATGGCGTTGGTTTAGCTGGCTTGTTTCTGATTATTATTCTTGTTCTTCTAGTTGCACCGATAGCTTCGATGGGTGCTCCTCAGCCGCCTGGAAGACTCGTCGATGTGGGTGGCATACGTATGCATATTTACTGTACTGGCGAGGGAAGCCCGACCATAATATTAGACGCAGGTCTTAATGGAGGAACCATGTCTTGGGCTCAAGTCCAAGAGCAAGTTTCCAATCATACACGGGTTTGCAGCTATGACAGAGCAGGCATGAGCTGGAGCGAACCAGGTACAAAGCCCAGAACTTATATGAAAATAGCTGATGAGCTTCATGTGCTACTAGCGGCATCAGGCGAACAAGGACCTTATGTACTTGTTGGGCATTCTGTCGGTGCTCATACTGTCAGATTCTTTGTACAAAAATACCCAACTGATGTTGCAGGTGTTGTCCTAGTGGATCCAGCACATGAAAAAATACTATCGACGGAATTAATCCCTACAATTCAACAGATTCAAAGGGGTTATACCTTCTACGCTCAGCTTGGTTTTTGGCGATATATTCTCAATCCAGGCTTTATCATAGGAGTTGAAGGACCAAATGTACCTGCAGAAATAATCAATAACCTGGAAGTAGTTTATTCACCAAAAAGCCTTCATACCGCAGCTGACGAGTTGGCTGCCATGTATGAAACAGTGCGTGCTTTGAACACAACTAATATCATGGGCGCATGGGGCGACAAGCCTACCATAGTGCTATCTGCAGACAATGAAATTGCTCAGTGACAGGAGCACTAGAGCACCATAAGGAGCTAGCATCTCTATCCACAAGAGGCGAACAAGTTCTTGTTCCTGGTGGGCATAATATTCACTACGAGCATCCTAAAGTGGTAGCTGAGGCAATAGTGAATATAGTAAACACTGCCAGACAGGGGATGTAGTAGTCCTGTCAAGGATTTCAGAGCAGGAATAACGCTACAAGTGCAATGGAGAACATTGCCACCCTAATCCGCTCTTCACCTTTTCCTCCTTACTGAATTATCAGCTTAATGTCAGACGGCTTGAACATATTTGAAAGTCTACCCAAACATGTCTTACATATCTTTGTGTCGCCGCCGTTAACGTTAACAATTGCGTACGG